>DATIED010000094.1:0-15190 GCA_035455965.1 Spongiibacteraceae bacterium | reverse complement strand
TCGATGGCAAACGCATGGCGCGTTGGCGCGAATTGTTTTTGCAGGCCAGTTATAAAATCGATCGCTTGCCTTCCTACGCAACCGAGGTCGCCAGCAATCCCTTCGTGGCGTTCGCCGCGTTGCCGGTGCAGTCGCGCTATCGATTTATGCTCGACGAGGCCGCTTATTTTTTAACGAGTTTCGTCAAAGGGCCGGTCTGTCGCGGCCAGATTGCGCTGAATGTACTCAACGATCAATTCTGGGTGTTATTCGCCAATCCCGATCTGCCCGCCAATGTGGATGCCGAGTTTCTGGCGAAGGAGAGCGGCAATTTACGCTTGCCGGCAGAGATCGGCGATCAGCCGCTGGGTATCGTGCACTGGAATAATTACGCCGCCCTGCAGGCTTCTTATCTGGGCGCGAAAGAGAAATTTCTGCACGAAAAATACGGTGCGCCGCGCGCCGTGAATCTCGATCTTGTGTGGAGCGGCGACGGGGCCAATCACAGCGCCGCGCTGACGGTATTTCGCCATTTCGACAGCGCCAGCGTAGTGGAGGGGTTGGTGGGCGATGTGCCGAAAACGGCGTGGGTGATCGATTATCCAATGTTCGAGCGCATCTATTATTTGCTGGTGGTCGGCTTCGATGTATACGGCGATGCCAGCCACCAATTATTGACGCGCTTGTATATGGATTTTTTACGCATGGAAGGCGAGGCCAATTTCCTCGCTTTCCTGCCGAAGGCAAAGCGCGAAGCGGAGCGCAACTCATGGTATCAAGGCGTCGGCGCCAAAATGCGCGATGCGGTTTATCGCAATGCGATGATGTATCAACACGAAACCGGCATAACTTATCGCAGTAAAAATCCGAAGCGCGAATTTTTCGATTTGTTGCGCGATTACCTCGGTCCGGCATTGTCGCAACACTATCAATTGCGCGATATCGAGTTGGATGCGCCGGGGCGCAGCGCTTTGCAAAAGATAGCGAAGTTGCGCGGTTGGCCGGTTTCGTATCTGCCGGAGTTGATCTATGTGCGCGTATTGATTCGCGGTGCGCCGGATCAGGTGTTTACGTTGATTCACAATGTCGATCACAGCAATGTAGCGGTGCTGTTTTTAGAGAAGGCGCGCCTGCGGCCACAATTCGATTCCGTAACCTTGGTGCCGGGCATCGTTGGCGCTTATCCAAATGCGTTTTGGGTGGTGAAGGATAGCGATCTACCACAGCTGGCGGCGCGCTTGGCCGCACTCGACGGCAACGCCGCGTATAGGCGACTGGAGCGCGATATCGGCGTGGCGCGCAGCAGCCCGAAATTCTGGCAACATAGCGATTGGTTGCATAATATCTATCGAGAGCGCGAGCCGATCGACTGGGGGGCGCTCGACTACAGTCGCTACGAAAAATAGTAGTCGCTACAAAAAATAACAATCGCCCGCCATGCGTGTTTACCGGGTCGATAAGGAGTGACCTCGATGCCGACGACCCCGGTTCATGCGCTAGCGGATTTGCGCAACGGCGCACGCCGTATTGCAGCCGGCTATATCGTTATCGGTTTACTGTGGATTACCGGTAGCGACGCAATGTTCAATACTCTGGTGTCGCACGGCTATGTGAGTACCTGGGGGGAGACGCTGAAGGGATACGGTTACGTCCTGGTGACCGGCTACTTGTTATACCTCGCCATAGCACGCCTGCATTTGCAGCATCGATCGACGCAGCAGCAATTGATTCGCTCCGAACAAGCCTACCGCGCCATTTTCGATAGTCATCCCAATGCATTGTGGGTATACGATCCCGACAGTTGGCGATTTCTCGCCGCGAATCGGGCGGCTAGCGTGCAATTCGGCTACAGCCACGACGAGTTCCTGGCGATGTCGCTCGATGCGCTTTGCCCGACCGAGCCGCGCGCCGAGCTGGTGCGGTTGACCCGCGCCGATACGGAGAGCGGCGCTGAGTCGGTGCGCGGCACTTTACAAAGTCGCACCCGAGATGATCGGCTGTTGCGGTTAGAAGCGACGATTTGCAGATTCGATTTTAATCAGCGCGAGGCACGGTTGTTGTGGGCGATCGATATCACGGAGCGTAGTCGGGTTGCCGACGAGTTGCAGGAAGCGCGCCGCCAATTGCTCGAGGCAAACCGCATTGCCGGACTTGGCTATTGGGCATTCGATCAGAAATCCGACGTCATTACCTGGTCCGAGCAGCTGTCGCGCATCATGGGCATAAATAGTAATTTTGTGCCGCGTCGTACCGCAGCGCTAATGGAATGGATTTTTGCAGAGGATCGCACCGCGTTGTTAACCGCCGTGCGCAACGCATGGCATGGCCAGCTGTTGAATATCGAGGTGCGAATAAATCGCAGCGACGGCGAGCTTGGGTATGTGTTACTGCGCGGGGAATTACTCAAGCGCGACGGCGACGTGAAACAGCTGATGGGGACGATGCTGGATATCACGGAGCGGAAGCGTACCGAGCAGCGCTTGCAGTCCAGCGAACAGCAGTATCGCCAGTTAATCGAGTTGATGCCGCTGGCGGTGTTGATTTTGCGCGCCGAGCAAATTGTCTTCGCCAACCCGGCAGCCGCAGCGATGTTTGGCGCCGCGCAAGCTTTTGATCTATGTGGACGCTATGTAGTGACATTAGTTTCGGCGGCCAGTAAATCCGCCGCCAGCCAGCATTTTCGTTTGTTGGCTAGTGATCCGAGTGCGACTGATTTTTCGTTTCAGGAGCGTCAGCTAAAGAAAATCAACGGCGAAATATTTTCCGCAGAGATTGCTGCGCAAGCGGTATCGATCGGGGAGGACCGATGCATTCAGGTAATGGTGCGCGATGTCAGCGAGCAAAAAAAGGTGCAAATGGAACTGAAAGTTGCCAACCAGAGGCTGTTGCGTCTGTCGACGCGCGCGATCGAGGTTGCGGAGGAGGAGCGCCAGCAGCTATCGCGTGAACTGCACGACGACATCGGTCAGCTGCTGACATTTATCAAGATGAGTTCCGCCTGGATTCAAAAACATCAAACGGATACCGAAGTTGCCGCACGCGCCGGGCTGGTTAACGCCACTGCCGGTGAGGCTTTGCAAAAAGTGCGAAACCTGGCACTGATCCTGCGCCCCGCGCAACTCGATACGCAGGGTTTAAAAGCGGCGATGAAGGAGCATCTGCATAAATTTTTGGGTGGTTACGCCATCGATTATGTATTGCTCGGCGAGGAGCTGGAGCCGCGTCCGCAACCGCTGATAGAAATGGCGCTGTTCCGTATTTTTCAGGAGGCGCTGACCAATATTATTCGCCACTCCGGTGCCAGTCACATCGAAATTGAACTCGAAGCCAGTCCGCAAGGGCTGCGCTTACGGTTGGTCGACGATGGTTGCGGTTTCGATGTCGCCGCACAATTGAGCGCGGGCGGCAGTTTGGGGTTGCATACGATGACAGAGCGTGCCGAACAATTGGGCGGCAGTCTGGCAATTCATGCGGTGGCTGGCGTCGGCACTGAGATCATAGCCATTATTCCCTGCTCTGGAGGTAGTCGATGACAACTCGAGTATTGCTGATCGACGACCATACATTGGTGCGCGCGGGTCTGCGGGCGCTGATCGACGACCTGCGCGATTTCAGCGTGGTGGCCGAAGGTGCCGACGGCGATCAAGCGGTCCCGCTGGTGCTGGCGCATCAGCCCGATGTCGTGATTATGGATATCAGTATGCAGCGCGTATCGGGTTTGGATGCGCTGGCGCTATTGCGGCAACAGTGGCCTCAATTGCCCATTATTATGTTATCGATGCATGCGGCACGCGATCTGGTCATGCGGGCGATTCGCGCGGGCGCGTCGGCGTACTTGCTGAAGGAGGCTGCGGAAACCGAATTGGAGTTGGCATTGTCGGCGGTGCTGGCCGGCCAGCAATATCTCAGCCCGGCGGTGTCGGGCGCCGTAATCGACAGCTTATTAAAGCGCGCCGAACCGGTGGAAAGCGAGGCATTGACCGCTCGGCAGCGCGAGGTGCTGAGGCTGCTCGCGCTCGGTAAAAATACCAAGGAAGTCGCTTACGAGCTGAGTCTCAGCGTCAAAACGGTGGAATCGCATCGCGCGCAAATCATGGAGCGACTGGCTATTCGCGACCTCGCCAGTTTGGTGGTATATGCCATCCGGCAGGGCATTATTCAGCTGGAATAGGCGTGGCATAGGTAATAACCCCAACAGGAAATCCCTGAGTCGCTATCGGACATCCTCCCATAGGCGGCATCGCTCTGACCCCCTAAAATTCGACGATCAATGTACCAGGCCTTTATTGGGCCCTTTTTGGACTCTTATTGGAGTCACACGCACATGTCGATCGAGCCCCTGCAAAAGCTATTGGCTGCACCGCCCACTAACCGGCCGCTGGTACTACCGGCCAGCGTCGTGGTCGGTTTGGCTATTCCGATTGCGGTACTGAGTCTGGTTTTCCTGAGCATGGATTTATCGCTGCTCGGTTTTTGCAGCTGGGTGGCGGCTATAGCGTGGCTCGGTTTTGCACTACGTTTGGCACCGGCTATGGCAACAATTGCCGCTACCACACTGGGTGGCGTGTTGTTGTTATCGAAATTGCTTGGCAGCAATGCGTTGGCCGGTCGATACGAACAGGTGGCTTTTATCCTGTCGACGCTATTGGCGGTCGGTGTGGGCCAGCTATGCGCCATACGACTGCGCAATCGCGGGCAATTACGCGATGCGGCCGAACGTTTGCACGCCTACGAAAATATTGTGGAAGGTTTGTTCTCCGGGAGTCGCGACTGCATCAAGTTGCTCGCGGCGGATGGCACCGTACTGTCGATTAACGCGGCGGGCCTTGGTGTGGTTGGGGCGACGCATCCAGGACAGCTGATCGGTCAAAATTGGGTTCTGTTCTGGGGGCGCGAGCAACAAAAAAAACTGAACGAAGCCTGGCAGCAGGCATTGACATCCGGCAGTGCCGAATTCACCGAGGCCTGTCGCACGCTGACCGGCGAGGTTCGCTCCTGGCATAACACCCTCACGACGATATACCTGCGCGATTCCGATCGGCCTTATATGCTGGTTTTTTCGCGCGATATTACCGAGGCTTTATCGGCGCAACAAAATCTAAAGGATCACGTTGCGCAGCTAAAGAATTTGCTGAACAGCGTAGACGACGCATTTGTATCGCTCGACTCGCAATGGAATATTAATTTTATCAATCCGCACGCGGAGAAATTGCTCGCTAAAACCAATCAGAATAGTTTTATCGGGCAGAATTTCTGGAACGTATTTCCGGTGGTTTCCGGCGATGCGGCGGCGGAGTGCGTACAGCGCGCGATGGAGCGGCAGACGATACAGCGTTGCGAGCATTTTTATGCGCAGCGCAATGCCTGGTTCAGCATTACGGCGCTGCCGTATCCCGGTGGAGTAAGCGTTTTTTTACGCGATATCAGTTCTTTGATATTCGCGCAAAAACAAGCTGCCGAAGAGAATGCGCGGCTATTGGTCGCACAGGACATTGCCGGCTTCGGCGACTGGGTATTCGATTATTCGCAGGGCTTGTTGAAGCTGTCGCCGCGCGCCGTGACGCTGCTAAAACTCGGCGAGTGTCTGCCGCACGAGCACAAGAAGCGCGTGTTGGAGCAACTGCATCCGCAGGATCGCATGGCCTTGGTGCAAGCGATCATCAATGCTTCCGCCAGCGATAATTCGCTCGATTTGATCGTGCGCATGGTATTGGCCGATGGCGGCGAGCGGCATATCCATTGGGTTGGGCGTTTGATCGTCGATCAGCAGGGGCAGCCGCAGCGCATGCTCGGCGCAGTGCAGGATGTCAGCGTGCATCTCAGTGCGCAGGAAGCGCTGGAAAATGCCCGGCAATTTGTTCGGGGAATTATCGATGCGTTGCCGCAACATATCGGCGTGATCGATCAGCTCGGCGATTTCGTAACGGTCAATCGCGCGTGGCAACAGGGTTGGCGCGGGGATTTTGGCACATCGCCGCTCGCCAACAATTTCTTCGCGTTTAGCGCTGCAATCGAGGGCGAGGATCGAGATGCGTCGCTGGCAGTGACGGCGGGGATGCAGGATATCGTCGCCGGTCGCAAGGATCGCTTTGAGATGGAATATGAGTTTGCAGCTGAATCGGGCACCGAAAATTATGTGGTGCACGTTACTCCGCTGATCTTGCCCGGCGAAAAACCTATGATCGTTTTTTCGCACAATGAAATAACGGTCGCTAAGCGCGCGATGCGCGAAGCCGCTGAAAATGCCAGTCTGCTCAATGAGCTGACCGAAATGGCTCCGGATATTTTCTGGGTTTACGATGTGAGCGGGCAGCGGTTTACCTACATCAGTCCGGCATTCGAATCTATTTATAAAGCGCCGCTGGCGCCGATCCTGAATAGTCGCGATGAAATGTTTAAATATCTGCACCCGGACGATTGCGAATTGATCGTGCAGGCGCTGCGGGACAACACCGAAGGTAAAAATACTGGCGATATCGAGTTCAGAATAATCGATGCATCGGGAGAATTGCATTGGCTTAGTAATCGCATCGCGGCGATTCGCGACCAAGACCAGGAACGCGTAGTGCGTTTAGTGGGTACCATCCGAGATATCACCGAATATAAAAATTATGAGCAGCGTCTGTATGTCGCCGCTATGTATGATGAGTTGACGGGGCTACCGAATCGCAAAATGCTGTCGCAGGCGCTACAGCAGCATGCTGCGGAAAGCGCCGTCAAGCCGTTTGCCGCGATGATTATTAATGTCGATCGATTTAAAAATATCAACGACACTCTGGGCCACCAATGCGGCGACGAATTGCTGATGCAGGTTGGCGAGCGGTTGCGCGAGGCGGTGCACGAGCGCGGCTATATCGCGCGCCTGGGCAGCGATGAATTTGCAATACTTTGTGCGGTCGGCGATATCGCGGCGCTGGCTAAAATAATTATGGCGAGTTTTGGCGTAGCCTTTCACCTGCAGACCGAGCATGCGTTTTTGACGGCGTCGATCGGTGTGGCGGCGTTTCCCGGCGATACCACTGATACTTCCACGCTGTTGCGCCTTGCCGATGTGGCGATGCAGCGCGCGAAAATGGCGGGTCGCAATAACTATCAACTTTTCAGCGCCGGTATGACGCTGCCGAATCGCGAGCGACTGGCGCTGGAAAACGAATTGCGGCTGGCTTTGCCACAGCGGCAGTTCGAACTGTTCTATCAAGGTAAATTTAATTTATACAATGGCGATTTGGTGGGCGCTGAAGCATTGTTGCGTTGGCACTCGCCGACGCGCGGCCTGGTTTCGCCGGCGGATTTTATTCCTCTGCTGGAGGAGACCGGGTTGATTTTGGCGGTCGGCGAATGGATTTTAACGCAGGCGTGCGAGCAGGCACGCCTTTGGCATGCGCGTACGGGCGCTTGGTTGCCCTTGGCAGTGAATGTGTCGGCGCTGCAGGTCGTCAACCGCGAATTTGGCAATGCGGCCATACGCATTTTGCGAGATAGTGGGCTGCCGGCAGGTATCATCGAACTGGAGTTGACGGAATCGGCGTTGATGACCGATGTGGCGCATGGCGCACGCTTGATGCAAGAGCTGAAACGAGCCGGATTTTCCATAGCACTGGACGATTTTGGCACCGGTTATTCCAGTCTGAGTTATCTGCGTAAATTTAAACCGAACACGTTGAAGGTGGATCGTAGCTTCGTGGCAGATTTAAGCGCGGACAACAGCGATCTGGAAATTGTCGCGGGTATTATTCAGTTGGCAAAGGCGTTAAAAATCGAAGTGATTGCCGAGGGTATCGAATTGGTGGCGCAGCGTCGCTTGCTGGCCGATATGGGTTGTCACTTCGGACAGGGCTTCTTGTTTTGCAAGCCGCTGACGGCCGAACAATTCGAGCGCAATATGTTCGCTCTGGAAGCGTTGCCGGTACGGCAACGCTCGAATTAATTGTAGCGCGGAAAATATTAAGCCAGTTGGTCATCGCTGTTGGGCTTTGAGCGAGGATCGTCGGTTGCCTTGGCGAAATTGGCGGCGATTTCCGGCAGCAGCAGCGTGCGCGTCGGGAACGGAAATTGAATGCCTTCCACCTCGAAAGCGATTTTAATTTGCTCCTGAATACTGTTGCGCAGATCCTGATAATTTTCGCGGGTCGCCCAGGCGGTAAACTGCAGGTCGATCGATGATTCGCCAAAGCCCTGTAAGTTGAGTAGCGGTCGCGGTTCCTCCAGGCAGATCAAATTATTGGTTGCCACTTTCAGCAGCACCGCGCGTACGTGCGCAATATCCGAATCGTAGGCGACCGAAAGTTTTAAATCGAAACGCCGAATCGGAAATTTACTCAGATTGACCACATCGCTTTTGATCAGCAGTTCGTTGGGGATGCGCACATAGCGATTATCGGAGGTGCGCAACTTGACGGAAAGCATATCGACCGACAGCACTTCGCCGTTGTGATTGCCGACCTGAATGCTATCGCCCACCTGAAAGCTGCGCTCGCTGACGACGAATAATCCGCTGATCAAGTTGGCGGCCGACGTTTGCGCGGCGAAACCCAGCGCTACCGAAAATATGCCGGCGGCACCGAGTAATACACTGAGCTTGAAGCCCAGCTGATGCAATGCCATGCCGATAAAAATAGCGAGAATCAGCCAGCTGCCCAATTTCTGGATGAAGCTCGGCAGGTGATTTAACACGCCACGTTTGATCATCCGACCATAGAGCCAGGAAAATATCAGGCCGGCCATCAGCAGCAGCGAAGTACGGATTAAGTCATCGAGATCGAGCGTATTGAATATGTGTTGTATGGAATCCGGTTTGGCCATTGGTGTTGCTACTCGGGTGAAGAGGTCAGGTGAAGAAGTCAGGCGAATGAATTATGCAACCGCAGCATGCAAACAAGTCATGCAAATAGCTCATGCAAATAGTAAGTCCACCGCGCGATCGAATACGCCGCCGCGAATGGGTCGGCGCGGCTGAGCGATAACGACGGCGCCGGAGGGTGGCGTAGCATCGATGTGCAATTTTGCGGTCGCCAAATTTGTTTCCCTCAAAATGGTCAGCGCCGATGTCCAGAATTTCTCGCCGTCGCAGTACAGCGTCAAGTGCGGTACCGGTACGTTGATACGCTCCAGCTTAACGTTGTCTTCGCCTTGATTATCGATGGTCACGGGAATAATGGCGCGAAAGGCGCTATAGGGTACGTTGTCCAGGCGTAGCAGTGCGCGTGTCTGACTGGCATAACATAGCTCGCCGTGCATTTCGGTGGCGCCAAACCAGGTATCCGACAAGCGCAGCGTCGCCAATTCGGCCAGCAATTGCTCGCCGACGCAGACGCGCGCCCATAGTACGGTGCTGATAAACAGCGTAGTGCGCTCTTTGGGTAGTAATTCGGTCGGCACCATCGGGCGCGCGACGACCGGTCGATCGGCCAACAGCGGCGTCACCCGAATCGGGCGATCGCCGTGATTAAGTAAAAATCGCAGCGATGGTTGCTCGTCGGTTAGCGGTGCGACATAGCGGTCGTTGTCGTAGTGAAAATCCAGCCAGCACTCTTCGCGGGTGCGGCGCAGGTTGATCGCGAGCCGATCGAGTTGCGTGCTTATCGCGTCGTTATCGCAACTGGCGAGATCCTGCCACGGCGTCAGCAATTTATTCATCGATTATCAAAGGGTCCGGGTTGAAGTTGATCGAGCCGCCGCATAACGACGGCGGCGTTTTATTGTTTATTCACGTCGACTTCGCTGACGGCGTTCAACGCTGCGGCCATGCCGTCTTTCTCCCAGATGGGCTTAATGGCATTGAACAGCGTGAGACTGACGACGATGCCGTCTACCGCTAAATCGTTGATGCGCCAGGTACCGCCCGTATTGTCGAGGGCAAAGTCGACTTGAATAGTTTGACCATTCGGGCGGCGAATGCGAGTTTTTGCGGTAGCTTTAGCGCCCTCTTCGTTAACGTTCACGACAGTGAGGGTGTCGCCCGAATAGCTCGACAATGCCGCCGCGTAGGTGCGCACCAATGAGTTGGTGACGCGATCCTGCGCGTCTGCCTGCTGGCCCGCGGCGGTTATCTGCGGCCAGTACTGGCGAAAAACGCGCTGCGTAAGTCTTTGACGGTCGACACTGGGCAGAATATCGGTACGAATCAGCTGTTCGAGAGCCGGACGGTCGCCAATGCGATTTTGTTTATACAGTTGATTCAGGTTGGTGGACACTTGGTCTATCAAGTGTTTGATCACTGTCTCTGCGCTATCGGCAGCGCGCGCGACGGCCGGCGCCACACCTAGCAAGATGGTCAGAACAATGCGTGGAAATATCGAGAGAGATCGAGTGTTAAGCATACGTAACCAGCCTCCATAACTCCGTTTCGGTGCCGTCAATTGTACTTAAATCTGTAGCGGCATCGAACATCAATTGTAGATTTTGTCGGCGGTTACATAATTTGGGGTGCAGGATGTGCTGAGTTATTACTTCCGGGGCTTAACGAAAGGGTTTAACGATGGAGCTTAAAGCGCCAGGCTGCAGGCAAAAGCTGCAGGCAACAAGAGGGGAGGTAAAAGCGAGGCAAAAAAAAGCACCTCAGAAGAAGGTGCTATAGCTGCATGACACTCTGGAGACCTGGGATGAATATCAGCTGTTCAGAGAATAGGACCGACTAGGCGCGAAAAAAATCCGTACTTGTCCGTACCGGATCGCAAAATTATCGCAATAACGGCCTAGGAGAGGCTGAGCGACAGGAAAAATGGCTAATAAATTAACAATTTGGCCGGATTTACACCCTTTGGAGCGGTAACTTTTTATATAGCTATTATAATCATGTGAATTACGTCACGTTTTTTTGAGCTTTTTAAGGTTTTTGAGTTGGCGGCGCCGAGTCGCTAATCGATCGAGGAGGATCCCCCATGTTTGCCCATCGTCGCAAATTATTGCCGCTCTACATCGCAGCAGCGTTGGTTAGTGGTCGAGTCGCCGCCGTTGGTCTTGGCGATCTTAGTTTGCGGTCCTACCTGGGCAAGCCGCTGCAGGCGGAGGTGGCGCTGAGTCATATGGGCGACTTGTCGCTGGATCAACTGAAGGTGCAGATCGGCAGCGCGGCCGATTACAGCGCACTGGGTGTCGAATATAACTACCTGCATAGCCAGTTGAAGATCGAGCCATTTACGAAAAATGGTCAAAATTACGTACGTATCACCACTAGCGAAGCAATCAGCGAACCTTATTTGGACTTTGTCTTGAATCTGCGTTGGCCGCAGGGGCAAGTGGTGCGCGAGTTCACCGTGCTGCTCGATCCTGCGCCGATCACGGCGTTGGCGAGCCGGCCGCAGCCGGAAAGCGTGCCGACCGAGTCGCCGGTGACCGCGCAACAGCCCGTCGAGCAACGGCTCGCCGAGGTGGTTCGACCGAGAGTGAAGCCGCGCGCTGAGCCTGCCGTGCGGCACGCAGCCGGCGGCGGTTATGTCACGCAGCGCGGCGATAGTTTATGGCGCCTGGCCGCTAAGTTACGGCCATCCACCGCCGTGTCGGTAGAGCAGATGATGGCGGCATTGCTGGCCGCCAACCCCGATGCATTTATAAAAGGTGATGCCGCACGCTTGAAGGAAGGCGCGACTATCGATGTCGCTGCGGCCGAGCGTATCGCTACCGGCGGCGCAGCACCGACAGCCACAGCGGTTGCCAGCGCACCGGCACCGCAAGCACCGCAGCCGGCCCCGGCGCCATTAGTACAGGAGAATGCCGCGCTGAAGGCCCAGGTTGCCGATCTCAGCGAAAATGTCAGCACTCTCAATGCGAGTCTGGTGGAGTCCAACGATCGTCTGCACGAAATGGAAGCGCGTCTGGATGGTCTGATGCAGCAATTTCAACAACAGCGCGCGGCTGTGGCCGGCGATACCGCGGAACATCTGACCGCCAGCGTGGCTCAACCCGGCGCAATGATTAACCAGGTGAATGCTGCCGAGTTGAAGCCGTTACCCAAAGCGCACACACCCTGGTGGGTGCATTTATTGTATTGGTCGGGTATTGCCGCTGCTGCGGGTTGGGCGGTGCGCGAACATTTTTGGCCGACGCGTCGTCTGGCTATGGCAACCGCGAGCGCCGGCGGTCAGCGCTTCGAACCTGCGCCAGAGGGTGCGGCGGTGGGTAATAACTGGGGCAGCCCGGAGCAGTACTGGCAGCATCCCGGCGATGAAGCGACAGAGCTATCGCTTGATCTGGCCGATGTATTGCCGGCGGCGGACGGCGATTCGCCAGCGACGGAAATAGAGCTCGATTTGCCGCGCCAGACCGATGAGCCGGTCGATGCCAGTATTAGCGCCGGCGTATTCGTGGCTTTTGGACGTTTCGATGAAGCCGAGCGGCTGTTGCGCGAGGCATTGCTGCAGAATCGCGAGCGCGACGATCTCAAGTTGCAACTGCTCGATGTATATCTGCAATCGAACCAGGCGGCAGCCTTTGAGAAGTTAGCGCAAGCGATCGAAGACAGTGCGGCGAGCTCGGAGACTTTGGCCGAGCTGGCGGTATTGCGCGATAGCTTTCAGGCGCGCGGTTAATCGTTCTTTATAGTGCGGAGTAGCGCTCGCTACTTCGCATCTGGTTTCTCCGAATCGGGTTGCTCGCCGCGTAACTTTTCCGCATCGCTATTTTTCAGTTTGTTCTGCGCCATCCAGCAGCGCAAAAAATCCCGGTAATTTCTGCAAAAACCAACGCTTGGCGCGACCGTTGGGCTCCACCTGCCACGCCAGCGAAATCTCAGCCTGGTCGAGCGTCGAATTGTTTTGCGTGACCGTGCTATCCGGCAACCTGCGCAACGTGCCGCGCGCCAACTGTTCGCGTGCGAGCAATTCGGGCAGCGTACCGATACCCAGCCCGGCCTCCAGTGCGGCGATCTTGGCGGCGAAGCTGTCTACGGTCAGGGTCGGCTGATGTTTGCCGAGCCGCACGGTGCGCGGCGCGCGCATGCGGGCACTATCGGCAATGGCGATGCCCCGGTAACTCTCCAAATCGAGCGTCGCGGGATCCGCTTGAAATATCGGGTGGTGCGGCGCGGCGACATAGATGAATTGCACGCTGCCAAGCTTCTTGCGCCGAAACGATTTCGCCAGGCTGACCTGCGCGGAGCCGATGGCGATATCGGCGCGCCCGGACTCCAGCGCATCCCACGGCCCACTTAATACTTCGCCGATAATTTTAATGTCGGTATTCGCGGCGGCTTCCGCTTGCACCGCATAGAAGCGCTCGACCAATGGCAGCAACCACTCTTGCGGATACACCGCGTCGATGGCGATGGTGAGACGCTGCTCCCAGCCGCAGGCAGTGGCGCGCGCATCCTCTACCAATTGACTGGTCGCCGTCAGTAGATCGCGGCCACGTTCGACCAGCAGGACGCCGGCTGGCGTCAGCCTGGCGCGATGACCGGTGCGGTCGAACAACACCAGATCTAAATCCTCCTCCAACTTTTGCACTGTGTACGAAACAGCCGATGCGACGCGATGCAATTCCTCCGCCGCCGCGGCGAAGCTGCCGCGCCGCGCGATCGTCTCGAGTACGCGCAGGGCATCCAGGGTCAGTGGGTGTTGAATCATCTCGATCAAATTTTTTGAACAATGAGATCAGAACTTATCGCTTTTGGCGGACTTTGGAAAGCCCTAGCATCTCTCCAACGCATTAGTTTCAACACGCCGACGCATGTCATCGGCAACCGCGTTAAGGAGATAGCATCATGTTGATACCTTTTACGGCGCAGCGCCGCGGCCATACCGAGTTGGATTGGCTGGATAGTTACCACAGCTTTTCGTTCGGCGAATTTTATGATCCCGAGCGCATGGGCATGTCGGTGCTGCGCGTCATTAACGACGACATTCTGCACGGGGGTGGCGGCTTCGGCGCGCATCCGCATCGCGACATGGAAATTATCACCTACATGGTGAGCGGTACTATCGAGCACCGCGATAGCTTGGGCAACGTGACGCGCATCGAGCCGGGCGAAGTGCAGCGCATGACCGCAGGTACCGGCATCACGCATAGCGAATACAACGCGTCGGCTGGCGATCCGCTGCGCTTGCTGCAAATCTGGATTAAACCGGCGCAGCAGAATTTGACGCCGTCGTACGAGCAGAAGCGCATTGCGCAGATCGATGGCATCAACTGGATTGTCAGCGGCGACCAAACGCCGAACACGCTGCATATCCATCAGGATGTGCGCATCGCGCGCGTCGCCAGTGCCGGCACGCAAGAATTGAAGCTGGCAGCGCAACGCATCGGTTTTATTCAAGTGGTGCACGGCGCGGCGACTGTGGGTTCGCAGCAACTCGCGGTGGGCGATGGTCTTGCAGTCGTCGACGAGCGACAGCTGCAGATTCAGCTCGCGGCGGATTCGGAAATTCTTTGGTTCGATTTACCGAATCGCGCCAATCATTAATTTTGCGGCCGTATCGTTCAGTGGCGGCCATATCGCTTAGTAACGGAGAGCATCGCTCATGAATCAGCAATCGATAGATAAAACTGCGGCCGCACAATTATTTTCCGCGGCGCGCACCTTCACCGAGTGGCAGGATCGCGCCATCGATGCGGCGACCTTGCGCGCGTTGTACGATCTCGCGAAGTGGGCGCCGACCAGTATGAACAGCAATCCCGCGCGCCTGCTGTTTGTGACGAGCGCCGTCGGCAAGGAGCGTTTGCGCCCGGCATTGGCGCCCGGTAATGTGGATAAAATGATGAACGCGCCAGCGACAGTTATCGTCGCCGGCGATCCACAATTTTACGAGCATTTACCGGAGTTGTTTCCGGCTTATGCCAACGCGCGGGATATGTACGCAGGCAATTTGCCATGGGCGGCCGAGACCGCGTTTCGCAATAGCTCGATGCAGGGTGCCTATCTGATTATTGCGGCGCGTGCCCTGGGTCTGGATTGCGGACCGATGTCCGGCTTCGACAACGCCAGGGTGGATGCGGAGTTTTTCGCCGAGAGCGGCTATCGCA
The DNA here is from genome assembly GCA_035455965.1 of Spongiibacteraceae bacterium. Classification (GTDB taxonomy): domain Bacteria; phylum Pseudomonadota; class Gammaproteobacteria; order Pseudomonadales; family CAMLJR01; genus CAMLJR01. The sequence goes on along the minus strand of DATIED010000094.1, from coordinate 256 downwards.
GTAATTTTCTGTTGAATATCGGCTATGGCGCCGGCGAGAAATTATTTCCACGCGGCCCGCGTTTATCCTTTGAGCAGGCAGCTGCGATCGTTTGAACCGCTTGCGAGGATTCGATGTGCCGTTCGGCATCGATCCATTCGCAATTGAGTTATAGTTGCGGCGCAGTTAAAGGTAGTACGCAGAGTTCGCCGGTAAAGATCATCGTTAAAGATTGGAGTTGGAACTTTAGCGACGCTGATGTTCTACAAGATATGTT
>DATIED010000093.1:0-7634 GCA_035455965.1 Spongiibacteraceae bacterium | reverse complement strand
GCCACTCGGTGGTTGCGCTGCCGCAGCCCAGCATCGCCAATGTGTTTGCGCAGGTCGAATCCGGGCAATGCAATTTCGGCGTAGTGCCGGTGGAGAACTCCACCGAAGGTATGGTCAATCACACGCTGGACAACTTCATCGATTCGTCGCTGAAAATTTGCGGCGAAGTGGAGTTGCGTATTCAACTGCATTTGCTCAGCAATGCGCGCACCAATGCCGGTAATCTCAAGAAAATTATTGCCCACCCGCAGGCGCTGGCCCAGGCGCGCAATTGGCTCGATAGCAACTGGCTGAATATCGAACGCGAGCCGGTCAGCAATAATGCCGAGGCGGCGCGTCTGGCAGCGGAGCAGGAAGGTGTTGCAGCGATCGCCGGCGATATGGCGGCAGAGCAATACGGCTTATCGAAACTCGCCGCCAATATTGAAGATTACGCGAACAATACCACGCGTTTTTTGATCGTCGGTCGCGATGCCGTCGCACCTAGCGGCAACGATAAAACCTCGATTATCGTGTCGATGCACAATAAGCCCGGCGCCTTATTTCGCCTGCTGGAGCCGTTCAATCGCGAAGGCATTATGCTGACGCGCATCGATACGCGGCCCTCGCGTACCGAGAATTGGGCGTATGTGTTTTTTATCGAGTTCGAAGGCCATCGGCAGGATAAAAAAATTGCCGGCATCCTCGCAGAACTCGAAGAGAAGTCGGTGATGCTGAAAATTTTGGGCTCGTATCCGCGCGCGGTGATTTGAGGCGGTCGGAGGCGATAGTAGTTAGGTTTTAGTAGTTGGCCTAATGCTCGGAATCGACTCTTAGAATGAAGTCTTTCACTAACTACTAAAACCCAACTACTAACGACTATCTTTCGGAGAGATGAATTGAGTTGCGACTTCCTCGCCTTGTCCAACGCCGGTATTCAAGGTCTAAGCCCTTATCAGGCCGGCAAACCGATCGAGGAATTGCAGCGCGAGCTCGGTTTGAGCGATATCGTCAAGCTCGCCAGCAATGAAAACCCACTCGGACCGAGTGCGGCGGTGCTCGATGCCTGCGCGAAAGCCGTGCGCGATAGCACACGTTATCCCGATGCTAACGGCTTCGAGTTGAAGCACGCCATTTCCGCCAAGTTCGATTTACAGCCGAATCAATTAACCCTAGGCAGCGGTTCCAACGACGTGTTGGATTTAATCGCGCGGGTATTCTTGCGGCCAGGCACCTCGGCAGTTTTTTCGCAGTATGCATTTATTGTTTATCCGATCGCGACGCAAGCTTGCGGCGCGCGCGCGATAGTGACGCCGGCTAAAAACTGGGGCAACGATCTCGATGCCATGTTGGCGGCGATCGAGGCCGATACGCGCGTGATATTTATCGCTAATCCCAACAATCCGACCGGTACCTGGGTAGGCAATACCGAGCTACGTCATTTTTTACGGCGCGTACCGGAAAATGTGGTGGTAGTGCTCGACGAGGCGTACACCGAATACGTCGACCAGCCGGATTTCCCGGATGGCTTTGCATTGTTAAAAGAATTCCCGAATTTAATCGTGACGCGCACCTTTTCCAAGGCCTACGGCCTGGCCGGCTTGCGCGTTGGCTACGCAGTATCAAGCCCGCTTCTGGCCGATTTATTGAATCGCGTACGCGCGCCGTTCAATGTCAATTCCCTGGGTTTGGCGGCCGCGGTTGCGGCGCTGGCCGACGACGAATACTTGGTGCGCGCCCGTGCACTTAATTTACTGGGCATGAAGCAGTTGGTCGAAGGCATCGCTGAATTCGGTTTACCGGTTATTCCGTCGGCGGGCAATTTTATTACTGTGGAAATGCTTGGCGACGCGTTGCCGATATATCAAAAATTATTGCAACAGGGCGTAATAGTGCGCCCATTGTTGCCCTACCACATGCCGCGCCATTTGCGCGTATCGATCGGTCTGGCCGAAGAGAATGCAAAATTTCTCGCCGCGCTACCTAAAGTGCTTTGAGAAGCGAGGCCTAATCGATGACGGCAGAGTTTGGGCGCATCACAATTCTCGGTTTGGGGTTGATCGGCGGTTCGCTGGCAAAAGCGTTAAAAAAAGTTGGTGCTGTGCGTGAGGTCGTCGCATGGGGGCACCGCGAGGCATCGCTGCAGGCTGGTGTCCAACTCGGCATCATCGATTCATACAGTCTCGATTTAGGCGAGGCGATTAGCGGCTCTGATGTAATCGTTATTGCTACGCCAACGCTAATCGCAGAAACCATGTTGGCGCAACTCGCACCGCTGTTCGATAGCGCCACTTTGATCACCGATGTTGCGAGCGTAAAAGGCAATCTGCAGCGCGCGGCGGAAAAAATTCACGGCGCGATGCCATCCAATCTCGTGTTGGCGCATCCAATAGCCGGCTCGGAGCAGAGCGGAGTGGCTGCCGCCAAGGCGGATTTGTTTATCGATCATCGCGTCATTCTGACGCCGGCCGAGCGCACCTCGACGCAGGCGTTAGCACGTATCGAACGCATGTGGTCGTTGACCGGTGCCGATGTGTCGTCCATGACCGTCGATGAGCACGACCAGATATTGGCAGCGACCAGCCACCTGCCGCATGTATTAGCTTTTGCCTTGGTCGATGCGCTGGCCGGCGCGCCCGAGCAGCGCGGTATCTTTCGCTATGCGGCCGGCGGCTTTCGCGACTTCACGCGCATCGCCGGCAGCGATCCAAAAATGTGGCACGACATAGCCCTAGCCAATCGCACTTCGCTGTTAGCCGCGCTGGATTTATTCACCGAGCGCCTCGGCAGCTTGCGCACCGCGATCGAACGTAACGACAGTGCTGCATTAATGGCGAGCTTCGGGCGCGCGAAAGAAGCGCGCGATGAATTTGCCGAAGAACTCCGGAAGCGCGCTTCTCCTTCTAATATTGGCGATGAATAGGCCGTCTGTAGCAGTGAGAACGCTAAAGCTATTTTTTCGAAGTGGCGGTTTTCTGGAAAAGCCTTTAACTAAATAGCTGTATGGAGTTGTGGTTTTAAGCGCTTCGGCGCTTACTGTCGTGGGCTTGCCAATAGAGATTCTGTCTCCGCTGACCTGCAACAATTCTCCTTACCGCTGTCCCCGGCACCGCGCTAAATTTGCTCTAGACATGCCCTCACATGTTATTCGATGGCACTGTGCTTGACTGCGCGGTGATCGGTTGCGCTTTCCAGAACGCAGAAAGCTGATGTGTTACTGCCTCAGGGTTGTAGAGAGCGATGGAGTTGATAGATTCCAACGGGACGCCGATGCCCAAGTAAGTTTTTGCCAAGGCTGTTCTGAAAAGCGTAACCGGTCGGCGCGCACACCAATGAATGCTGATGCTCCGGTTGGCTCTTAGCTGGCAGAGCGCGTTCGATCAATGCTGCGTGTGTCCTGGGGCATAAAGGCGCGGGCACCGCTCCGCTCATGCATCGCCATTTACTAACGTGTAAACTGCGCTCCTTCGCGTGCCGCGCGGGTCCAAGCCTGCGCTCAGAACAATTTAAACAGTTAGACGCTGTATGAACTCGAGAAGTGTCTTGTGAAGTTATTGAGAGGTGTCGTGTGAAATTTCTGTTGCAGCCCGGTGGTTCGGTGACCGGCCAGATTCGTGTGCCGGGCGATAAATCGATATCGCATCGCTCGATCATGCTCGGCGCCATCGCCGAAGGCATCACCGAAATCAGCGGCTTTCTCGAAGGTGAGGACGCGCTGTCCACGCTGAACGCCTTTCGTGCAATGGGAGTGAAAATCGAGGGGCCGGATAACGGCAACGTGCGCGTGCACGGTGTTGGCTTGCATGGGCTACAGCCGCCACAAGCACCGCTCGATATGGGCAACTCAGGCACATCGATGCGCCTGCTGGCGGGCTTGTTGGCCGGCCAGAAATTCTCCGCGACCCTGATCGGCGACGTATCGCTATCGAAGCGGCCGATGGAGCGCGTGGCGAAGCCGCTGCGACTGATGGGCGCTGTCGTTGAAACGCAAGACGGTGGTCGCCCGCCAATGGTTATCAAAGGTGGAGGTCAGTTAAAAGGCATTCATTACGACTTGCCGATGGCGAGTGCACAAGTGAAGTCCTGTTTGCTGTTGGCGGGTTTATATGCAGATGGCGAAACATCGGTGACCGAGCCGGCGCCGACGCGTGATCACACCGAGCGCATGCTGAGCGGTTTTGGCTATCCGGTCGAGCACCGCGGCAGCGCAACCTGTGCAGTAAAATGTGGCGGCAAACTAATCGCCACGCCGATCGACGTGCCCGCCGATATTTCGTCGGCAACGTTTTTTATGGTCGCTGCGGCGATTGCGCCGGGCTCCGATATCACGCTCACCCACGTCGGCATCAATCCGACGCGAATCGGCGTGATCAATATTCTGCAATTGATGGGCGCCGATTTAACAGTGTCGAATCGACGCGAAGTCGGCGGCGAGCCGGTGGCCGATATTCGCGTGCGCCACGCGCCGTTGCACGGTATCGATATTCCCGAGGAGCAGGTGCCGTTGGCAATCGACGAATTCCCGGCCTTATTTATCGCTGCCGCTTGTGCCAAGGGGCGGACGGTATTGCGCGGGGCCGAAGAGCTGCGAGTCAAGGAGAGCGATCGTATCCAGGTGATGGCGGATGGTCTGCACACCTTAGGTGTCGCGGCAACGCCGACACCCGATGGCATCGTTATCGAAGGCGCAGGCGCGGATAACAGCGCTGTATTTGGTGGCGGCACTCTTTATAGCCACCACGATCACCGCATCGCGATGTCATTTGCGGTGGCGTCGCTGCGCGCCGGGGCGCCGATTCACATCGAGGGTTGCGATAACGTCGCCACCTCATTTCCCAATTTCGTCGAGCTGGCGCAACGCGCCGGTATGCATATCCAGACGCAAGCCGATGAGGCGCAACACTAATGGCGCCCCCGGTGCCGGTATTGGCGATCGATGGGCCGAGTGGATCGGGTAAAGGCACGCTGGCGCAGATGCTCGCTCGCCAGCTCAATTGGCATTTATTGGATAGCGGCGCGCTGTATCGCGTGCTTGGCCTGGCCGCGGTCGAGCAAGGCGTTGCGCTCGCGGACGAGGCTGGGCTGGCCGCGCTTGCCGCGCACCTGCCGATCGAATTTGCCGCCACTAAAGTGGGCGAGCCGGCGGCGGTGTTACTCGCTGGTCGCGATATCAGCGCGGCTGTGCGCAGCGAGCAGGCCGGTTCGTACGCTTCGCAGGTGGCGGTGTTTCCGGCCGTGCGCCAAGCTCTGCTGGGAAGGCAACGCGCCTTCGCTCAAGCGCCTGGTTTAGTGGCCGATGGGCGCGATATGGGCACCGAAGTATTCAAGGATGCAGCACTCAAAATCTTTTTGACGGCGAGCCCCGAAGCGCGCGCCGATCGGCGCTATAAGCAGTTGATCGCTAAAGGTGAAAGTGTTAATCTCGCGGCCCTTTTAGAGGACATTCGCGCTCGCGATGCCCGCGATAGTACGCGTGCGGCGGCGCCGCTCAAGCCAGCTGCGGATGCGGTCGATATCGATAGCACCGCCCTGAGCCTCGAGCAAGTATTTCAGCGCGTGCTCGATTTGTTGCACGCCAGAGCTTTGATCTGATCGTCGGCGCCATACCAGCTTTGGCCGATGAGCAGTAATTCAACCAGACCCATGGTTGCTGGTTACATGGGAGGAACCCGAGTGTTCCGTTTTGCAGGTGCCGACTAATGAGCGAGAGCTTTGCTGAGTTATTTGAAGAGAGTCTAAAAACCATCGAGATGCATGCCGGTGCAATTATCACTGGTGTAGTAATCGATATCGATGATGATTGGATCACCGTCCACGCTGGCCTGAAGTCCGAAGGCGTAATTCCACGCGAACAATTCCTGAACGATAAAGGCGAGTTGAAGCTGGAAATCGGCGACGAAGTACAAGTCGCATTGGAAGCGGTGGAAGATGGTTGGGGTGAAACCCGTCTCTCGCGCGAAAAAGCAAAGCGCGCCGAAGCCTGGAAAGATCTGGAAAAAGCCTGCGAACAAGAAGCGGTTGTCAAAGGTGTTATCAACGGCAAGGTCAAAGGTGGTTTCACCGTCGATATCAACACCATCCGCGCGTTCCTGCCCGGTTCGCTGGTCGATGTGCGTCCAGTACGCGACACGCTGCACCTGGAAGGCAAAGAACTCGAGTTCAAAGTTATCAAGCTCGATCAAAAGCGCAATAACGTGGTGGTATCGCGTCGCGCGGTACTCGAACAAGCCAACAGCGCCGAGCGCGAGCAATTGTTGGGCGCCCTGCAAGAAGGCATGGCTGTTAAAGGTATCGTCAAAAACCTCACCGATTACGGTGCATTCGTCGATCTCGGCGGCGTCGATGGTCTGTTGCACATCACCGATATGGCGTGGAAGCGCATCAAGCATCCAGGTGAAATCGTCACCGTCGGCGACGAAATCGATGTCAAGATTCTCAAGTTCGATCGCGAGCGCAACCGTGTATCGCTGGGCCTGAAACAACTCGGCGCCGATCCTTGGGTCGAAATCACCCGCCGTTATCCCGAGGGTGCGCGCGTCAAGGCCAAAGTCACCAACCTCACCGATTACGGCTGTTTCGCCGAGTTGGAAGAGGGTGTCGAAGGTCTGGTACACGTCTCCGAAATGGATTGGACCAACAAAAACATTCATCCGTCGAAAGTCGTGCAAGTCGGCGATGAAGTCGAAGTTATGGTGTTGGACATCGATGAAGAGCGCCGTCGTATTTCGCTCGGTATCAAACAATGCCAGGAAAACCCCTGGGATGTGTTCGGGCGTCAATTCGCCAAAGGCGACAAGATTTCCGGCGCGATCAAGTCGATTACCGACTTCGGTATCTTCATCGGCCTGGATGGCAACATCGACGGTCTGGTCCACATGTCGGATATTTCCTGGAACGAAGCCGGCGAAGAAGCCGTGCGCAGCTTCAAGAAAGGCGATGTGATCGAAACTGTCATCCTGTCGATCGATCCGGAGCGCGAGCGTATTTCGCTGGGTATCAAACAACTCGAGCAGGATCCGTTCACCAGCTACGTCACCACCAATGACAAAGGCGCCATCGTCATGGGCGTGGTCAAAGAAGTCGACGCAAAAGCTGCTATTATTACCTTGGCTGACGATATCGAAGGCACGTTGAAGGCCTCGGAAATCAGCCGCGATAAAGTGGAAGATGCACGCAATGCCGTCAAGGTGGGCGATAGCATCGAGGTGAAGATCATCAGCGTCGATCGCAAAAATCGCGTTATCGCTCTGTCCGTGAAGGCCAAGGACATCGATGACGAGAAGGAAGCGGTACGTGCGCATCGCGAGACGGAAACCGAAATCGCTGCGCCGACAACTATCGGTGATCTGATCAAAGCCCAAATGCAAAACCAGGAGTAGGTTGTGCGCTGCCGGCAGACCTGCGCTTCGCGCGGGCTGTCGGCAACAGCGATGACGCTGCTGCTGGTCATCACCATGGAGCAGTGGATTAAATGACCAAATCCGAATTGATCGAGCGCATCGCCGCTAAACAGCCGCAGTTGTCGGTTAAAGATATAGAGCTGGCGGTAAAAACGGTTCTTGAGCATATGTCGCAGACATTGGCCTCGGGAGAGCGCATCGAGATTCGCGGGTTCGGTAGTTTTTCGCTGCACTACCGCGAGCCGCGTCAAGGGC
>DATIED010000092.1:0-4218 GCA_035455965.1 Spongiibacteraceae bacterium | reverse complement strand
ATTAATCTCGCGAATGCCAATGCCATCAATACGCGAGACTTTTTGCTGGCCGATGAGTCTCAGCAGAAGGACATCGCCACTAAGATTGAAGATGTAAATACCAAAACTGCAGAAGCGCTTAGCAAGCTCGAAGCCGTGCTGGTCAGCGACGATGAAAAGCTGATGCTGAACAGTGCCAACGAGGCGCGCAAAGAATATGTCGATATGCGAGCGCGCATTATTAAGCTGGCCAACGACGGCAAGCAATCGGAGGCGAAGAAATTATTAATTGGCGAATTGCCGCCGCTGCAGGAAACCTATCTCAATGCGATCCACGATCTTATCCAGTTCCAAACAGATCTGGTCGATGAGTCCGGTAAAGGCGCTATCAGTTTATACAACACGGCACGCAAATTATTAACCGGTCTGGCGGCGGCCGCCATTTTGCTGGCGATCTTCGTCGCGGCCTGGGTAACGCGCAGTGTGACGCGACCGATCGGCGAGGCCGTTGCGGCTGCGCACCGCTTGGCGAAGGGCGATCTGACAGTAAAAATCGAAGCCAAATCCAACGATGAGACCGGCCAGCTATTGCGTGCAATGGCCGAAATGGTCGAGACGCTGTCGCGCATCATCGGCGATGTGAGAGTCGCGGCGGACAGCTTGTCGAATGCTTCGGATCAAGTGAACTCGACCGCACAGTCGTTATCGCAAGCAGCTTCCGAGCAGGCGGCGAGCGTCGAGGAAACCAGCGCTTCGATCGAGCAGATGACGGCATCGATCGGCCAGAATGCGGAAAATGCCAAGGTTACCGATGGCATGGCTACCAAGGCGGCGCGCGAGGCTACCGAGGGCGGTCAATCGGTGAAACAAACCGTGGCGGCGATGAAGGCGATCGCTGCAAAAATCGGCATCATCGACGACATTGCGTATCAAACCAATCTGTTGGCACTGAATGCTGCAATTGAAGCGGCGCGCGCCGGCGATCACGGCAAGGGCTTCGCGGTGGTAGCGGCCGAAGTGCGCAAGCTCGCCGAGCGCAGCCAGGTGGCCGCGCGCGAAATCAGTGAAGTGGCGGGCAACAGCGTGACGCTGTCAGAACAGGCCGGCCGCTTGTTGGATGAAATCGTTCCTGCGATCAGCAAGACCTCGGATTTGGTGCAGGAGATCGCCGCCGCCTCCGAGGAGCAGTCGACCGGCGTGGCGCAGGTGAATCTGGCGATGGGTCAGCTCAATCAACTGACGCAGCAAAATGCTTCCGCCTCGGAAGAGTTGGCGGCCACATCGGAAGAAATGAACGGTCAGGCCGATCAGTTGCAATCGTTGATGGAGTTTTTCAAAACCTCGGACACTGTCGCGGACGAACCCCCGGCTTCGGTTGAACCGACCGCACCGAGCAAGCCCGCGCCGAAATCTGCGCGCAAGTCAGCAGCCGCGGCACAGCCCGAGGCCGTGGAAGAAACAGAGTTCGTGCGCTTTTGAATCGAATCGGCGAGTGGAGACTATCTAATGAAACAGCTTTCACAGCGTAACAAGGTCGCCGTAGTCGAGCCGGAGCAGGAACAATTTCTAACGTTTTTGCTGGGCGGCGAACCGTTTGCGATCAGTATTCTGGTGGTTAAGGAAATTATCGAATACGGTCAATTGACTGCTGTGCCGATGATGCCGGATTTTATCCGCGGCGTTATTAATTTGCGCGGTCAGGTATTGCCGGTCATCGATCTGTCGGCGCGCTTCGGCCGCCAACAATCGGAAATAGCACGCCGCACTTGTGTCGTCATCGTCGAGATGGACAACGACGGCGACAAACAGGATGTTGGCGTCATCGTCGACAGCGTCAGCGAAGTGATGGATATCGCCGCGAATGCGATTCAACCGGCGCCGGCGTTCGGCGCAAAAATTCGCGCCGATTTCATCAGCGGCATGGTCGAAGTGGACGAGCGCTTCGTCATTATCCTCAATGTCGATCAGGTGTTGTCGATCGATGAAATGGCGGTGCTGGCCAGTATCGAAGAGGGTGAGTCCGCAGCGACGGAAGTTGAGCAAGAATAACCGCGTCCGCGGTCGACGCGGCACCTGGTGTTAACAGACCCTGGGATGGGTAGAGGGTGACCGTATGCAAATAGCGCTGACCGATGCCGAATTCCGTCGCTTTCAGACGATGATTTATCAGATCGCCGGCATTAGCTTGTCCAATGAAAAGAAGGCGCTGGTTGCCGGTCGCCTGGCGAAGCGCGTCAACTACTTCGAACTTCCCTCCTACGAAGCCTACTTTCAGCAGCTCAACCGCTCCGACGCGCGCGCCGAGCTGCAGATTGCCGTCGATCTGTTGACCACCAACGAAACCTATTTTTTTCGCGAGCCCAAGCATTTCGATTTATTGCGCGATACGATTTTGCCGCCGTTGGCGAGCGGCTCGAAGCCGGTGCGGATATGGAGCGGCGCCAGCTCGAGTGGGGAAGAGCTGTATAGCATCGCCATGATCATGGCCGATGTGCTCGGCACCCGCAGCTGGGAACTAATCGGCTCGGATATCAGCACGCGGGTATTGGAACAGGCGCGCTCTGGCCACTACCCGATCGAACGCACCAAGGACATTTCGCGCGATCATCTCACTAAATATTGCCTGAAGGGCACCGGCGCGCAGGAAGGTACCTTTCTGATCGATAAAGCGCTGCGCAGCCGCGTACAGTTCATGCAGGTGAATTTAAATATGCCGCTGCCCACACTCGGTGAGTTCGATGTTATTTTTCTCCGCAACGTGATGATTTATTTCGATCAAAAAACCAAGCAGCAGGTATTGCAGCGCATGGTGCCGCTGCTGAAATCCGGCGGCTACTTCCTGGTTAGCCACTCCGAGACTTTAAATGGTATCACCGATGCGTTAAAGGCGATTTCGCCATCCGTTTATCGGAAGCCTTAAATCATGCAACTGAATCCGGCCGCGATCGATATTTTTCTGCAGCCTGGAGAAATTTTTTTTGGCGATAGCGATACACGTATTCGTACGATCCTGGGCTCTTGCGTAGCTATTACATTGTGGCACCCGCGCAGACATATCGGCGGCATGTGCCATTACATGCTGCCGTCGCGTCGCAAAGGTAAGAAAATCGATGTGCTCAACGGCAAATACGCCGACGAGGCCTTACTGTTATTGCTCAAGGAGATACTGCGGGCCGGCACCGATCCCTACGATTACGAGATCAAATTATTTGGTGGCGGCAATATGTTTGCACCGCACGCACGCGAACATTTAAATGTGGCCGATCGCAATGTGACCGCCGGCCGGGCATTGTTGAAACGGCATGGCTTCGCGGTACTGGTCGAGCATCTCGGCGGTCGCGGCCATCGCCAGATTATTTACGAGGTGGGCAGCGGCGATGTTTGGGTTCGTCAACATACACCGGGAAAGCTCGACTAAATTGCGCCGCATCGATTCGATAGCATTGCCGAATTAGCGATGCTGGCTTTTGTGAAAACAGTTTTCTCTCTCATAGGCAGTAGAGGGCACTATGAAAAAAATTAAAGTGTTGCTGGTCGATGATTCAGCGGTAGTGCGACAGGTATTAACCGAGCTATTAAAGAACGATCCGCAGATCGAAGTCATCGGTGCCGCCTCCGATCCGATTTTTGCATTGGAAAAAATGCAGAAGGAGTGGCCCGACGTCATCGTGCTGGACGTCGAGATGCCGCGCATGGATGGCATTACCTTTCTGCGAAAAATTATGGCGGAGCGCCCGACGCCGGTGGTGATTTGTTCGACGCTGACGGAAAAGGGTGCGGAGACGACCATGCAGGCGATGTCGGCCGGTGCCGTCGACATCATTACCAAGCCGAAGATAGGGCTAAAGAGCTTTCTCAACGAAGCGATCGCGGAAATCAGCCGTGCCGTTAAAGGTGCGGCACAAGCCAATGTAAAACGTTTGGTCGGGCATGTCGCGCCGCAGCCGGTGATCAAGCCGAAATTGAGTGCCGATGCGATCCTCGCACCGGCCGCCGGCCAGGCCATGGCGGAAACGACCGACCGCGTCATTGCGATCGGTACTTCCACCGGTGGAACGCAGGCGCTCGAAGTAGTGCTCACGGCGCTGCCGCGCGTCTGCCCGGGCATCGTCATCGTGCAACATATGCCGGAGAAATTTACCGCTGCGTTTGCGGCGCGCTTAAACGGCCTCTGCCAGATCGAAGTGCGCGAAGCGCAGAACGGCGATCGCGTTATTCCCGGTCGCGCGCTGATCGCGC
>DATIED010000091.1:0-3261 GCA_035455965.1 Spongiibacteraceae bacterium | reverse complement strand
TTTGTTAAACAGCGCGCAGCGTTTTAATTAATGCGCGGCTGCTTTAACTAACACCTAGGCGCTTTAACTAACGAACGGGCGCTTTAAAACCCAAGGCCAGCAGTAAACTGCGATTCTGCATACACAGCTCAGACCAATTATCGATCTGCAGCGCTGCAAACTCGCGGCGTGCCGGATAGCTTTTTCGCAAGCGGTCAAACTCGTTCGCGATGCATTCAGGTGCTATGTCGCGCAATGCCGCGCGCAGCACTCGATCGTCGACCCGCACATCGTAGGCTGCCTGTACCGCGGCGCGAACCAGCGCCACGCCCGACAAATCGTCATCGATGCTTATCCGCGGTCCGGTATCGGGCGCCGGTGCCGGCGGCAATGGCCAACCAAAAAAACGATAACACGCCGCTACGATTTGCCGCGTGCCGGCCAACTTGCCATCCGTGCTGTAGCCCGCGATATGCGGCGTGCCCAAGGCGACGCGCGCGAGTAATTCCCGCTCGAGTTGCGGCTCCTGCTCCCAAACATCCAGCACCACGCGCAAATCGGCGCGCGCCGCCAATAAGCGCTGCAATGCCGCGCTATCGATCGCGGCGCCCCTCCCCGCATTCAGCAATACAGACTTGGCCGGCAATTGCTGCAGACGCTCCGCATCGAGTTGATGAAAAGTAGGATAGGCGCCCGCATAAGTGAGCGGCGTATGGCAGCACACCACATCGGCGCGCAATACCTGCTCCAGGTCGCAAAGCGGCAGATTCATATCGGTAGCCAATAGCGGGTCGTAACCGATGCAGCGAATACCGAGCCGTTGCAAGCGCGCCACCAGTCTCGAGCCGACATTGCCGAGTCCAATGACCCCGACGATTCCGCCGCTGAACAGCCGCTCCAGCACGCCATCCAGCGCGCTCAAGCAACTCAGTACGTACTCGACCACCGCCGTGGCGTTACAGCCGGGAGCGCTCGCATAGGCAATGCCGCGCTCCTGCAGATAAGCCGTATCTATATGATCGGTGCCGATCGTAGCACTGCCGACAAAGCGTACCCGACTGCCGTCCAGTAAAGCTCGATCGACCTTGGTCACCGAGCGCACCAACAGAATATCCGCGTCGCGCACATCCGCGGCGCTCAGCGCGCGCCCAGGCAGTGTCCGCACCTCGCCGTGAGCCGCAAAGGATTCGCGGACTTGGGGCATATTTTCATCGGCGACAATCAGCATGAACAACTCACAGTAAGACCCTAACGACCCAAGACTTATGACTAAAAACGGGCAGGCTCTGCCGCGCTGTCCGGGCGGAGTGTAGCAATTCGACGCCACCTCACCCAAGCTCTGCACCTGCGAACATTCGCAGCTGCATTTGCCGATATGCCGCTGAACTCTCTATACTGGATTTGTGTCCAAAAATCAGTATGCGCCGATATACCGTTTAGCCATCGGCAATTCGGATGGCAATAACCGGGAGGCGGTTTCGATAACCGCGGCACTCAACGGCTGATCATCGCTTCAGGATGAGGTCGAATGGGTGCATGAAGAGGGTATTGGCCATGGCCAGAGTGACCGCTTCGGACCTTTCGGACAATGTAGTCGATCTGTTTTCCGGTAAAGCACTGACCGAATTACGCGGCGAGCAAATCATCCGCCTCGCCCCCGAATACGACGGTTTAAGCATGTTGTATTCGAACCGCCACACCGATCCCAATAAACTCTATTCGATGAAAATCCTCTGCTGGGGATTGCGCGCCGACGGCGAGGTGGTGGGCTTCGTGCCCTGGCTCAACCGCCTGACGCCCTGCCCGGAGCTCGACGATGCCGGTACCGGCCAATGGGAAGGCTATTACGATCCAATTGCCGATCAGATTTTTTTTGATGCCCCCTGCCATAAGGTCGCCGAGCTGGAAAACGCCGCCGATTATTTCAATGCGCGCCCCGACAATCCCAATCGAGTGGTTCAGGAAATCCCCGATACCATCGGCACTCATGCGATGCTCGCCGATCAGGACGACGATACGCTGGTATTAACCGAGGTACTGAGCTGGCGGCTGCTGAACGATGGCAAAGTCGAGGCGATGCTGATCGATGAAAATGCGGTCGAATCGACGCCGGTCATGCCAGGCGACCCGTGCTTATACCCAGCTGGTAACGATCCGCGCTTTCGCTATTTTTTTCAGCATCACATCGCCAACCAAATTAAATCGGAGGACCCGGTCGCGCTGGCCGCCATCGCCATGTTATTCGAGTCTTAAATTATTCGAATCGCCAGCAGCCGCCGGGCACAGGAGTTTAAGCTTTTTGAATGAGGTAACTAAAACCGTCAGTGGTGGTGCGTTGTGAAACCAGCGTATGGCCGAGGAAGTTGCAGAATTTGGGGATATCGCGCTGCGTGGAGGGATCGGTGGCGATGACTTCGAGTAACTCACCACTGCCGATATCGCGAATTTTGTTATGCAACAACATCACAGGCTCGGGGCAGTATAGGCCGGAAGTATCGAGAATATGGTTAGCTTCGGTTGACATGCTGACACACTAAGTTGAAGGTCGGCTTATTGTGCGGCAAGCTGCCGTTTTTGCAAACGCCTGCGAAAGCGCCCATGGCAGGGCTGCAGGAGCAACTAGCAACTAGCAACTAGCAACTAGCAACAATAGTAACGACGATTAAAAAAGAACTTAGGTTTACGAGGAGTAGCCGCAATGGCCGTTGCCGAAATGCCGGAATATCAGGATTTCTTCAATCGCGGGACGCTGGAACTGACGTTCAAAGTATTGCGCAAGAAATTTCCGGCACTGGCGCTGCGCGTGCAAAATATTATCGTAAGCACCTATCCGCGCGGCGACTATCACACTGGCATCACCGCGGAGGAGTTGCCGCTCAACGCCGACGGTGCGGCAAAAATCGTACAGGCGCTATCGGCATTGAGCAATGAACTGGCGGTCTCGGGCCAAACCCAGCGCGTGGATCTGGCGATGATCCGCAGCCTTCTGCTCGACTGGCTGATGTTCGCCCGCGCCCGCTGCTACCAGCAGGCCGGCGTTTAATCGAGCCGATACGCACGCGCCTGATCGCGCGGTAGGATCGTACAACTCTCCGCGACGACATCGAACACAATCAGCGCATCGCCGCGCCGCAACTGCGCATGCACTTGCTCGACCTTCTGCGCCAACGACCACTCCACAGCGCCGTAATCGGTGCCCTCGCGAGTGATGAACTCTTCGATCAAGCCCTGCAGCGCCTCGTTGGACAGTTGCTCCGGCGCAATGATTAATCCGCTCTGCTC
>DATIED010000090.1:0-3795 GCA_035455965.1 Spongiibacteraceae bacterium | reverse complement strand
TCGACCCGCAGTACATCGCAATAAAAGACGCGGCAGTACCCAGTCTTCTGGGTTTAGCGACCTTGATATCGATCTACACCCCCTACCCGCTGGTCAAAACGTTTTTATACAATAAACAAGTAATGCAGGTCGAAAAAGTGCATGCCGCGCTCGAGCGTCACAATGCGTTGGCGAAATTCGAATACCATCTCACCATGGCCTCGTACATGGTAGCGGGATCATTTTTTTTATCGGGCATTTTAAATTACGTGCTGGCCAAGCACATTCTGGTAAGTCCGCCGGGCTCGACCGAACTCGCGCAAGAACTCGGTAAAATGACCGCGCTGAGTTTCCCCGTCATCGCGCTGCCGTGTACGCTGGTACTGGCGGGCGCGTTGTACTATCTGCTCAGCAATATTCAGAAGCTCACCGAGCTGACGCTCGAAGATATTTTTCAAGAGGTATAACCGGTGTTGTACGCCATTATCAGCGAAGATGTACCGGACAGTTTATTGCTGCGCAAACAAACGCGCCCCGAACACCTGGCGCGGCTCGAAGTATTATTGCAGGCGGGTCGACTGGTTTTAGCCGGGCCACACCCGGCGATAGATAACAACGATCCTGGCGCGGCGGGTTTTACCGGAAGTTTAGTGATTGCGGAATTTGCCAGTTTGCAGGCGGCGCAAGCCTGGGCCGATGCCGATCCCTACCTCGTAGCCGGCGTCTACGCCAGCGTGACAGTGAAGCCGTTCAAGCAGGTACTGCCGTAAACGCGCTACTTTCCACTTATTACTACTTGGTCGCTCCGATCAGTTGCTCCAGCGATTCTGCGGATTGCGGTCGACCTAAATAGTAGCCCTGCGCCAAATCGCAATCCAATTGGCGCAACAAGTCGAGCGTTGCAACGTCCTCGACGCCCTCGGCGATAACCTGCAGATTTAAATTGTGCGCCAAACCGATAATTGATTTGACGATCACCGCATCCTGCTCGCCGCGAATCATATCGACGACGAAGGCGCGATCGATTTTCAGCGCATGAATCGGCAACAACCGCAAATACGCCAGCGACGAATAGCCGGTGCCGAAATCGTCGATCGAAAACTTAACGCCCAAATCGGCAAACTCCCTCAGCACTTTAACGGCGCCGTTAGGATCCTGCATTAACGACGTTTCGGTAATCTCCAGTTCCAGCATGCCCGCCGCTGGACTGTAACGCCGCAACAACTCTTGCAACTGCCGACAACATTCGTCGTTCATCAAATTGTGCGCCGATAAATTGACCGCCACGCTCAGCGACAAACCCTGCCGCAGCCAACGCTGCTGTTGTTCGAGCGCCTGCTCGAGCACATTCAGCGTCAACGCATGGATCGTATTGCCTAACTCGGCGAATGGTAAAAATACCGACGGCGGCAACAGGCCGCGCTGTGGATGCTGCCAGCGAACCAACGCTTCGACGCCGACGATTCGAGCCGTACTCAACTCGACTTTAGGTTGATAATGCAGCACCAATTGACCGTCGCGAATACCTGCACCCAACTCCTGCATCAGCGCCAGGCGCTCTGGCGTATTTTGATCGAGCTGGCGATCGTAGGCGACCACCTCCGCCCCGCGCTTAGCCGCATACATTGCGACGTCCGCATGGCGCAGCAGCTCGTAGCCGGATAAATCCTCTGCGGCGCAGATGGCGATGCCAATACTGCCGCCGATCTGCAGCTTCAAACCTTCGAATGCAAACGGTTCCTTGAGAGCGGCCAGCAATTGCCGGGCAATTCGTATGAGCTCATCCTCGCTGCCGGCCGTCAGTATCGCGAACTCATCGCCGCCCAGGCGGCACAGAAAACTGTCTTCCTCCAGTACGCTGCGCAGGCGCGGCCCGATCTGACAGAGAATTTTATCGCCGACATGGTGGCCCAACGTGTCGTTGATTTCTTTAAAACGATCCAGATCGAGTAGCATCAGGCCGTTCAGCGGCGCCGTTTTATCGCCGATTATGCGCGTCAGCTCGCGCTGTAGCGCATTGCGATTCGGCAAACCGGTTAAGCTATCGTGATTGGCCTGATACTCCATGTGTTCGATATGCAATACATTGCTCAATGCCATCGCAATCGTTCTACTGGCGGCGATCAAATCCTCGCGTTGCGTTTCTTCGAAATCGATGGGCTCGTTATACTCCAAAGCCACAAATCCCAGACGCCGATCGTTCACCGCCAGCCAGATATACACGATCGACACGACGCCGCGCTCCAGCAGCGTCTGCTGAATGCGTGGATCGAGCGCCGCATCGGCAACGCTGGGAATATAGCCGACGATATCGGTCGCAGCGTTCAGTACAAAGCGCACGCGATTACCGGCACCCGGTCGATATTCGCCGACATCGCCGCTGAAAGCGATCAGCTCGGCCTCGCGCATAACCTCGTCATAGCGATAAAACCGCGCCACCGGCGCACTACTGTGCTCGGCCAGCGTCGCGGCGCTCACTTGGCCCACGGCATAAATATCCCGCAACCCATTCAACTGTGTGGCAAGGCTGTTAATCCAGCGCAGGCGACTATAACTTTGTGTCAGTTTCAATTCGGCGTATTTGCGATCGCTGATATCGCGTACCGCTGCCAGCAAATGCGGATCGCCGCTCAGCGCCACGCAGGTCAGCGTCACTTCCGCATCGAATACGGCACCGTCGTAGCGGGCGTGTCGCCACTCGAAGAATTGACGCTGGCCGGCAAACGCGCCGGCGATTTTCCGCAATGCTTTTTCTTTCGACGCAAAACCGTCCGGCTGAAATTCCGGCGAGAATCGATACGGCGGCTGACCGATGATCTGCTCGCGCGTGCAGCCGAACATTTCGAGTGTCTGTTCGTTGCAATCGATAAAACGATCGTCCTGCATCAGAAAAATGGCATCGCCGGAATTATCGAATAACGCTCGGTAGCGGCGCTCATTTTCGCGCAGTGCGCGCTCCTGCATGATATCGGTGAAAGTACCCAGGGCACCGATCGGAAAACCCTCCGCATTGCGCTCCACCACCCATCGACAGGTAATCCAGATTGTCTGACCGCGCGCCACTAGCCGCAATTCGCACTCGCTGAGCTCGCCGGCCTGCACTACGGCCATTACGGCGCTGCGCAGCGCCGCTCGATCTTCGGCGTGTACAGCCGTCAGCCAGCCCGCACCGGCCGCATTCGCCTCGCTCAAACCTGTCATCGCCAACCAGTGCGGATTGCTATAGACGCAGTTGGCTTCGACATCGGCTTTCAAAATTCCGATCGGTAAATTGTCCGCGACAAAGCGCAGCCGGCGCTCGCTGTCGCGAATTTCGGAGTAGGCAATCAATTGCGTTACGAGATCGGCCACCGACACGGCAAACCATTGTTCCGCCTCCGACCACAGGCGCGGACCGCCGGCATGCTCGATGCTCAGCAGCCCCCAGGTTTGCCCGACCGTGCGCACCGATGCATTTAAAATGGCCGTAATATCGAATGGGTTGACTTCGTACTGCGCCAGCTCGATGGTGCGGGGATCGTTGTAAACGTCGGCGACAGCCATGAATCGGTCCAGATCCAGGTGCGCAAAAAAGATGGGGAAGGTATCGCGGGTAATTTCCAGGCCATGACTGTAGGCGCGCTCCTGCGCATCGAACAGCGCCACCATGGTGAGGTTGTAGCGCTGCTGGCCGTAGGACCAGAGACCGACTCGGCGCGTATTAAGTGCGCTGCCGACGATGGCGATAATCGTGCGCACGGCCTCATCGAACGGCAACTGCCATAACGACCAATCGCGCAACAACTCCAAATAGGTATCCGCCAACGGATGCCGGAT
>DATIED010000089.1:0-2722 GCA_035455965.1 Spongiibacteraceae bacterium | reverse complement strand
TGGGGGGGGTAGTTCTGTAGTATTCGCGTCCTTGTTGGAACAGGCCAATCCAGTTTGTGGAGTCCGGCCCTAGAGGCAGAAAAATGAAAACCTTCAGTGCAAAACCCGATGCTGTGCAGCGCGACTGGTTCGTAGTCGATGCGGCAGGCAAGACCTTGGGTCGTCTGGCGACAGAAATCGCTCTTCGGCTGCGCGGCAAACACAAACCTGAATACACTCCTCATGTCGACACCGGCGATTATATCGTGGTGGTGAATGCCGAGAAAATTCAAGTCACCGGCAAGAAAGCCACCGACAAAATCTATTACAGCCACTCGGAATTTCCGGGCGGAATCAAAGGCATCAGCTTTGAAAAATTGATCGATAAAGCGCCGACCCGCGTTTTAGAGATCGCCGTGAAAGGCATGCTGCCGCACAATCCGCTCGGTCGCGCTATGTACAGAAAACTCAAAGTGTATGCCGGAACCGAGCATCCACACGCTGCGCAACAGCCGCAATCTCTGAATATCTAACGGAAACGATGACTATGTCTGCCTCGCAATACTATGGAACCGGCCGCCGCAAAACAGCCACCGCGCGTGTTTATCTACAAGCGGGTAACGGCAATATCGTAATTAACGATCGCACCATCGACCAATATTTCGGTCGCGAAGTGGCGCGTATGATCGTGCGTCAACCACTTGAGAAGGTGGATTTGGTGAATAAGTTCGACGTTATGGTATCCGTGGTTGGCGGTGGCAGCTTCGGTCAGGCCGGCGCGATTCGTCACGGTATTACCCGCGCCTTGATGCAATACGACGAAACGCTGCGTTCGCCGTTGCGCCAGGCAGGCTACGTAACTCGCGATGCGCGCGAAGTTGAACGTAAGAAGGTCGGTCTGCGTAAAGCGCGTAAACGTCCTCAGTACTCGAAACGCTAATACTCGAAGTGTTGGTCGCAGCGCGCAACGCAATAGGCGATGCGCGATTGCTGCAAAAAACGTCCTCGGGCAAATCCGTAGGGCGTTTTTTTATGGGCGCTTATTGTCGGTGCGCGCAGCTTCACGAGTTGATAAGCGTCAGCAGTCCGCACTATTAATGTGGGATTCCGGGTTTTATCCTTGTAAGGTGTAGGTAATTTCTTTACCATTTCGCGCATTTGATTTTCTGTGTTTATTAACGATTTTTTTATCCTCAGGGCCATTCCTGAGCCGCATTTCAGCAAGTTTGTAATGGGAGAGTTACGCCATGAGCAATGACGGCGTGAATACGGGCCGCCGGCGCTTCCTCGTCGCCGCGACCACGGTCGTGGGTGCGGCGGGTGCCGTTGGAGTCGCAGTGCCATTTGTCGGTTCCTGGCAGCCGAGTGCGAAAGCAAAAGCGGCCGGTGCGCCGGTTAAGGCGGACGTGAGCAAAATAGAACCCGGTCAAATGGTAGTGATCGAGTGGCGCGGCAAACCAGTGTACGTTGTACGCCGCACCAAAGAAGCTTTGGAATCGATTAAGAAAGTCGATGGCGAGCTGAAGGATCCCAACTCCACTGCATCGCTGCAGCCAAAATATATCAAAGGCGAATTTCGCGCGATCAAAGACGAATATCTGGTGCTGCTCGGCGTGTGCACACACCTCGGCTGCGCGCCCAAATATTTTCCGGAAGTAGGCTCGGTCAGCCACGATTGGCTGGGCGGTTTTTTCTGCCCCTGCCACGGCTCCAAATTCGATTTGGCTGGTCGCGTATTTAAGGGCGTGCCTGCTCCCTCCAACTTGGAAGTGCCTCCGTATCGTTATGTCACCGATACGGTGATTGAAATTGGCGTAGACCAGGAGAAAGCGTAATGGCCAATATGCTTGTCGGTTTAAGAGATTGGGTAGACGAGCGGTTGCCGATCGTGCGCGCCTGGGATACCCATATGGGCAAGTACTACGCGCCCAAAAACTTCAATTTCTGGTATTTCTTCGGCGTATTGTCGCTGGTTGTGCTGGTCAATCAATTATTGACCGGTATTTGGCTAACGATGAGTTTTACGCCAAGCTCCGAGGGAGCTTTTGCGTCCGTCGAATACATCATGCGCGATGTCGACTACGGTTGGATTATTCGCTACATGCATTCGACCGGCGCCTCGGCATTTTTTGCGGTGGTTTATCTGCACATGTTCCGCGGGCTCTTATATGGCTCGTACAAGAAGCCGCGCGAATTGGTGTGGATTTTTGGCATGTTGATCTATTTAGCGCTGATGGCGGAAGGCTTCCTCGGTTATGTATTGCCGTGGGGTCAAATGTCGTACTGGGGTGCGCAGGTTATCGTGTCGTTATTCGGTGCTATCCCGGTCGTCGGCGATGCGTTGGTCGAATGGGTGCGCGGCGATTATCTGATCTCCGGCATTACACTTAACCGCTTCTTCGCACTACACGTCGTCGCAATCCCGATTATTCTGCTCGCGCTGGTGCTGCTGCATATTCTGGCGCTGCATGAAGTTGGCTCGAACAATCCGGACGGTATCGAGATCAAGAAAAATAAAGATGCCAACGGCATACCGAAAGATGGTGTCGCATTCCATCCTTATTACACCGTGCACGATCTGCAGGCCATTGTCGTGTTCTTGTTCGTGTTCTGCACGATCTTGTTCTTCTTCCCCGAAATGGGCGGTTACTTTCTTGAGCACGCCAACTTCGAGCAAGCGAATGGCTTGAAAACACCTGCGCATATCGCGCCGGTTTGGTACTACATACCGTTCTACGCGATG
>DATIED010000088.1:0-2027 GCA_035455965.1 Spongiibacteraceae bacterium | reverse complement strand
CTCTGCGCCATAACTTAACGCTGGTTCGCTCGTTATGTCCGACCAGTAAAGTAATGGCGATGGTTAAAGCCGACGCCTATGGGCACGGTTTGCTGCCTGTCGCTGCGGCGCTGCGCGATGCCGACGGTCTGGCTGTGGCGCGCCTGGACGAGGCGCTGCAATTGCGACGCGCCGGAATTACCACGCGCATCCTGCTGCTAGGCAGCCTGCTCGATACCGACGATTTGGCGTTGTGCGCGCAGCAAAATATCGATGTCACTGCGCACGATATGGCGACCGTGCAACGAATCGCCGCCAATGCGCGGCGCGAGACATTGCGCGTGTGGTTAAAGCTCGACTCCGGCATGCATCGGCTGGGACTCGCCCCCGCCGAATTTGCAATTGCGGATCGCTTGCTGCGAAACACACCCGGCATTACCGAGTTACTGCATCTCACGCACTTAAGCAGCGCCGACGATTTAACCGTCGATACCACCGAGCGCCAACTGTCGGCATTTACTACCGCGCACGACGCTGCCGATATCGCTCGCGCAACCGCCGCCAGTGTCGCGAATTCGGCGGCACTGATTGCGCGCGCCAACGCGCGCAGCGAATGGGTGCGCCCCGGCATTATGTTGTACGGCGAAAACCCGCTGGCGCTGACGCACGCGCTGCCGCTCCGTCCGGTGATGACATTGAACACCCATGTAATTGCATTGCGCCGACTGCCGGCCGGCGCCGCGGTAGGTTACAACGGCACCTGGACCAGCGCGCGCGAAAGCGTCATTGCGACGCTCGGCATCGGTTACGGCGACGGTTATCCGCGCCACGCTAAAAACGGCACGCCGGTATGGATAGACGGTCGCATCGTGCCGCTGGTAGGGCGTGTATCGATGGACTCGATCTCGATCGACGTGACCGACTGCAACGCGGTTGCGGTCGGCGATGAAGCGCAATTGTGGGGGCCGCAATTATCGGCCTCGACGGTCGCGACATTTGCCGAAACGATCAGCTACGAATTATTTACATCGATCGGCAGTCGTGTGCCGCGCACTTACGTCGGCGATTAGAAGCAGGCCTCAGGTTTTAGATCCTGGCTCGTTGAAGCGCCTAAAATCCAACAACTAACAACTAACAACTAACAACTAACAACTAACAACTAACAACTAAATTTATCCCTCTGCGGAAATAAACCGAACATACCGCCGGTATGAATAAAAACAATATCGCCGCTGTCGCCGAAGCGGCCGCGCTGCAATTCGCATAACAACGCGTGAAAAGCCTTGCCGGTGTAGACCGGATCGAGCACCAGACCTTCGCTGCTCGCCAGACGTTTGATCGTCGCGAAGACCTCGGTGTTGGCCTGTGCATAACCCGGCCCGACATAGCCGTCGATAACGCGAATCGGCAGTTGTTCGATATCGAGCGGAACGCCGTAACGCTGTTGCCATTCGCGTAAATCGCTGCGCACTTTCTGCTGGAAATACGCTTCGCCATCGCACACCGCAACGCCCCACACGGTCGCGTCGATCGCTTCCAGCGCAACGCCCGCATTGAGCCCGCCCTGCGTGCCGCCGGAGCCGGTAGCGCAAACGATATGGCGCGGCGCGATGCCATGCCGGGCGAAATCCGCGCGCAACTCGCTGCAAGCGGCGATATATCCCCACAGACCGATACCATCGCTGGCACCGGTGGGAATAATAAAAGGCCGGCGACCGCGCGTGCGCTGTTGTTGTGCCGCGTCGGCCAATAGCTGGGATAAGTTGGGGTTATAAGTCGCTTCGGGATACACCGCGATATCGGCGCCGGCCAAATAATCGAGCAACAAGTTGCCGTCGTAGGGCGCCTGCGCGCTGCCGCGCAAAATCAGTTGGCAGTGCAAACCCAATTGCGCGCATAACAATGCGGTGGCGCGGCAATGGTTCGATTGCAAACCGCCGCAGGTGATGATGGTATCGCAGTCCTCGGCGAGCGCCTGCGCCAGCGAAAACTCGAGCTTGCGAACTTTATTGCCGCTCAGTACCGAGCCGGTTAAATCGTCGCGCTTT
>DATIED010000087.1:0-3237 GCA_035455965.1 Spongiibacteraceae bacterium | reverse complement strand
TGGAGAATCTGTCGATCAACGCCGGCGAGGCGCCGGCGAGAGTCGTGATCAATTCGCACACCGGCACGATCGTCGTCGGCAATCATGTGACGGTGAGTCCGGTCGCGGTGACGCACGGCAGTTTGGTGGTGACCGTGGCGGAGAATCTCAACGTCAGCCAGCCTAACGCATTCGGCGGCGGCCGGACCGTGGTGACGCCGCAATCGAATGTCAGCGCCAAGGAAGAGAACTCGCGCATGTTCGAGTTGCACAAGGCGACCACGCTGGAAGATATCGTGCGTGCGGTCAATCAGGTTGGCGCGGCGCCCGGCGATTTAATGGCGATTATCGAAGCATTGAAAGAAGCCGGCGCGTTGAATGCCGAGTTGATAGTGATTTGAATGGTGCTCCCTCTGAGGGGGCGTAAGTTCTGGCATTAACTTGTCTCCCCTGCAAAGTAGGGGAGATGTCACGAAGTGACAGAGGGGTCGCGGACTAGTCGAGCATTGTAGAAGTGATCGAATTCGCGGACCCCTCCGCTTCGCTGCGCTCAGCACCTCCCCTACAAAGTGGGAGAGGCAAGAGAAAAGAGGAATTATTTGTGATCGGAAAAAATGCAGGCACTACCATGGATCAACCACAGGTCTATACCGACTTGTCGAGCCTGCAGAAAATCAATGCGCAGGGCCATAAGGATAAAGGCGCCGCGCTGCAGTCGATCGCTAAACAATTCGAATCGATGATGGTGCAGCAGATGATGAAAAGCATGCGCCAGGCGAACGAAGCATTTGCCGATGGCGACTTGACCGCCAGTTCGGAGGGAAAGTTTTATCAGGATATGTTCGACAGCCAATTATCGCTAAGTCTGAGTCAGGGGCGCGGCTTCGGTCTCGCCGAGGCGATGATGCGACAATTCCATGGCAAGCTGGCCACTGCGGTTGCCGATAGCAAAGGCGCAGCCGCCGATAATAAAAACGCAGGAGTGGATGGCGCGTTAAAAAATAATCTGTCGAACGTAACCCGCCAGCAAATGTCGATGGCGTTGGGCGTGTCCGGCGATGCCGAATCCGGCGCGGCCTTTACCGAGCAGGTCTATCGATTATTTCAGGATGAGGATGCTCATAAAGAAAGCGCGTCTACGCCTGTCGATGCCAGTGCACTTGATGGCACACCGGAAAATTTCGTTAAGGTACTGCGCCCGGCGGCCGAGCGCATCGCCAAACAATTAGGCATAGATAGCCGCGTATTGTTATCGCAAGCTGCGCTTGAAACCGGCTGGGGCCAAAAAGTTATACAGCGCAGCGGCGGTGCATCCAGTTTTAATTTCTTCAATATCAAGGCGGGCAGCGATTGGCAGGGCGCAACGGTGAGTGTGCCGACCATCGAGTATCAAAACGGTGTTGCGGTGCGCGAGCTGGCGAGTTTCCGCGCCTATCGATCGCCGGAGGAAAGTTTCAGCGATTACGCCAATTTGATTGCGGGCAATCCGCGCTATCAGCAGGCACTGCAACACGGCGGCAATGCGACGACCTATATCAAAGCGCTGGCCGCCGCCGGCTACGCCACCGATCCGCGCTATGCCGACAAGGTGTTGGCCTTATTTAATGGCGATCAAATTAACGGCCCGCAAATTACTACCGAAAAAAATTCCAATGGAAAATTAAACGGCGATCGGCTCGATGGTGTCGCGAAACAAGTCAATTTTTCCGAGACATCCGATTTCTCCGAGTTCGAGCAACTGTAGAGTAAAGCGTTATGGCTGATTTACTGAATATTGGTATTTCCGGATTATCGGTCACGCAAAATGCGCTCGCGACCACCGGCAATAACATTACCAATGCGAATACACCGGGTTATTCCCGGCAGCGCGTCAATTTAACGCAGCAGCCGGAACAGTATATCGGCGTCGGTTATGTCGGCTCCGGCGTAAAGGTCCAGAACGTCCAGCGCATGGTCGATCAGATATTGATTGGTCAATTGCGCTCCGATACTTCAACCTTTAACGAGTTGGACACCACCTCCACGCAACTCAATCAGCTCGATTCGCTGCTGGCGGATCAAAGCACCGGTTTGTCGCCGACCCTGCAATCGCTGTTTGCCGGTTTGCAGCAGGCGTCGCAGGATCCGACCTCGATTCCGATTCGCCAGGTCGTATTGAGTAATCTCGGCACGGTGGCGCAGCGTTTCAACGCGCTCTATCAACAATTGCAAACGCAGGCGCAGGCGGTCAACACGCAATTCGCCGCGACCGCGAGCACGATTACCAACCTGGCGCAAAACATTGCTAAATTAAATCAGAACATCGTCGAGCAGGGCGGTTCGACCGGTGCGACACCGAATTCGCTACTCGATCAGCGCGAAGAATTATTGCGGCAATTATCCCAATCGATCGGCGTGAAAGTAGTCACCGTCGCCGACGGCTCGACCAGTGTTTTTATGGGTACCGGCCAGCCGTTGGTGATCGGCAGCCAGGCGAATACATTGGTCAGCGTGCCGTCGGTGGCCGATCCGAGCAAGCAGTCGCTGCAACTGCAGGTCGGCAGCGCCGCTGTCGATGTCACCTCCTATATCACCGGCGGCACGCTCGGCGGTTTAGTCAGCTTTCAAAACGGCACGCTAACGCCGGCGTTCAACGCGCTGGGCCGCATCGCCATCGCGCTCGCCGATTCGATGAACGAACAGCAGAAACTCGGCGTCGATCTCAACGGTGCCGCCGGTAAAAACTTATTTACCGATATCAATACCGCCAATGCGCAAACTTCGCGCGCGGTGCGGGCCAGCACCAACACCGGCACCGATCAGCCGCAGGTATTTATCGACAATCCCGGGGCATTGACCACCAGCGATTATCGTCTCAACTTTACCAGTGCCACTGCGTATACGTTGACGCGTCTCAGCGATAATACCGCGGTGGCGAGCGGTACCCTGGCCGTGGGGCAGACGAGTATTCCGGCCAGCGGCGATATCGATGGTTTTCAAATTACGGTGAGCGCCACGCCGACCTTTGCAACCGGCGATAGCTTTACGATTCAACCGACGCGGCTCGGCGCGCAGCAGATCGGTGTCGCGATCCAGAAACCGGAAGAGCTTGCCTTGGCGCAGCCGATTCGTGCCAGCGCCGCGACCACCAACACCGGCGGCGGCACCATCTCGCAAGGGCTCATGGTACCGGAGTATCAGGCGGCGGTGCCCGCTGCCAGTTTCAATGTCGCCAGTCCGTTAACGCAGCCGCTCCTGGTGCGCTTTACCTCGGCGACT
>DATIED010000086.1:0-5508 GCA_035455965.1 Spongiibacteraceae bacterium | reverse complement strand
CACCACCGGCAGCGTATAGCGCGCGCGCAGTTCGGCGACCGCCGCGGCGGTCGCCGTATTGCAGGCCACCACTAATAATTTCGCGCCGCGCTCGATCAGAAAATCGGCGATGACAAATGCGCGTTTGCAAATCGCCTGTGGGGAGCGAGCCCCGTACGGCGCATGCGCGGAGTCCGCCACATACAGAAAATTTTCCGCCGGCAAGGCCGCCCGCAAATGCTGCAATACCGATAAACCACCGATACCGGAATCAAATACGCCAATCGGCGCCGACGCTACGCCGGTTAGCATTGCTGGGTCATCCATCGGTAGTTATAAATAATTAATCATACACAATTGATCATACATTGCCGGTCATGCATTTTTAAAACAGCGTATAGATAAATGGCGCGATCACCGAGCCCTGGCCGAACACGATCAATGCACCGAGCAGCAACATCACCACGATCAGCGGTGCCAGCCAAAACTTTTTGCGCCGGCTCATAAAACCGGCGAGATCTTTTATTAAATCCCACATCAGTAAGGTTTCTCCATATGTTCTTTTTCCTGCACCGCACTGGTCACGCGATAGCTGTGCGCGGCGCGCTCGAAGCGGCGCGCCAACGGATCGCGGCCGAGGCCGCGCATAATCCAGGCAATCGGTGTCAGCAGCGCGAAGAACACCACGCCCATAATAATACGGGTATTGATCGCACCGGCGATGGCGCCGAATTTCATCCAACCGGTATACAACGGCCGCAGCGCCGCCGGCCACAGCGCCGCCAACAATGCGATTGGCACCGCTACATACAGCGGCCACAACGGCAGCGGTTTGTTTTTCAGCCACGGCAGCAAGCCTTCGAACAATGCCACCAGAATAAAGGCGAACAAAAACCCGAATTTGCGCAGCTCTTTATTATTGGCTTGCGCGTTATGATTGGCTTGAGCGCTATTATTGGCTCGCGCCTTATTATCGGCTCGCGTATTTTCCACGTTCACGGACATGATTTATTGCACGCCGCCGGTTAGTTCGAACTCAATCCAGCTCGAATTCATTTTGCCAATCCCCCTGCTCTTCCCACAACGGCTGTTCGTTTTTATACAAAATGATATTTTCCAGCACCAGACAATCCATCTCGGTGCGCATAAAACACCGGTAGGCATCCTCGGGAGTACTCACGATCGGCTCGCCGCGCACATTGAACGACGTGTTGACCAGTACCGGGCAGCCGGTTTGGCGCTCGAATGCATCGAGCAACGCATAAAAGCGCGGATTGGTCTGCGCATGCACGGTTTGAATACGCGCCGAATAATCGACATGCGTCACCGCCGGAATCTGCGAGCGCGGCACGTGCAACTTTTCGATGCCGAACAATTGTTGTTGCGCGGTGGTCATGGCGATGCGCTTGTCCGCGCGCACCGGCGCCACCATTAACATGTAGGGGCTGCTGCGATCGTGCTCGAACCATTCGCCGACGCGCTCGGCCTTGATCGCCGGCGCAAACGGCCGAAACGATTCGCGGTATTTGATTTTCAAATTCATCTGCGATTGCATTTTAACGCTGCGCGGATCGCCAATAATCGAACGCCCGCCCAGCGCGCGCGGACCGAACTCCATGCGGCCCTGGAACCAGCCGACCACTTTTTCCTGCGCCAGCACCGCGCTCAGCTCGCTCATCAAGTCCGCATCGTCGAGCTTTTTATACGGTGCGCCGAGACCATCCAGATACTCGGTAATGTTGTCGATGCCGAACCATGGCCCCAGATAACCGCCGCGCATGCTATCGCCACCGGCCGCAGCTACGCTGCGATCATTGCCGAGATACTCGTACCAGATCGCCAGCGCCGCGCCGAGCGCACCGCCGGCGTCGCCGGCTGCCGGTTGAATCCAGATATCCTTGAACGGGCCCTCGCGCAACAAGCGGCCATTGGCGACACAATTCAAGGCGACGCCACCCGCCAGACACAAATAATCCTGCTTTAGCTCGCTGTGTATCGTGCGCGCCAGTTTTAATACGACTTCTTCGGTAACCACCTGTATCGATGCGGCGATATCCATCTCGCGCTGTGTCAACGGACTTTCCGGCGTGCGGCGCGGACCGCCGAACAGGTCGTCGAATTTTTTATTGGTCATGGTGAGGCCGGTGGCGTAATTAAAATAACTCATGTCCAACCGGAAGGTGCCATCGGCTTTAACGTCGAGCAGATGATCGAAAATCAGATCGACGTATTTCGGTTCGCCATACGGCGCCAAACCCATCAATTTATATTCGCCGGAATTCACTTTGAAACCGGTGTAATACGTAAACGCCGAGTACAGCAAACCGAGCGAATGCGGAAAATCGATTTCCCATTGCGGCGTCAGGCGGTTGCCCTCGCCCAACCACACGCTGCTGGTGGCCCATTCGCCGACACCGTCGAGACACAGTACCGCCGCATTTTGAAAAGGGCTGGGGAAAAACGCCGAGGCGGCATGCGCCTGGTGATGCTCGGTGAACAATAGCGGTGGCAATTGTTTTTCCGCCAGACCGCCCAAGGCGGCCAACTCTTTTTTCAACGTGGCTTTGAGATAAAGTTTTTCTTTTAACCACAGCGGCATCGCCGCGAGAAACGATCTGAAACCCTGCGGCGCGTAGGCGAGATAGGTTTCCAGCAAGCGCTCGAACTTCACCAGCGGTTTATCGTAGAACACGATGTGATCGATATCGGCCAGCGTAACGCGCGCTTCCTGCAGGCAATAAGCGATCGCATTGGCGGGAAACGCCGCGTCGTGCTTTTTGCGGGTGAAGCGCTCTTCCTGCGCGGCGGCGATAATTTCACCATCGCGCAGCAGCGCGGCGGCGCTATCGTGATAATAGGCGGACAGCCCCAGAATAAGCATTCCCACTCAAATTCCTACGGCACAAAAAGTCGCTAGTTTACCCGCTCGTCGATGAACTGCAAATGCCGTGCAAAATGTAAACTTACCGCGCTCCAGTTAATTTTTAGCGTTAATTAAAATAGCCTTGCGCACAGATTTTATGTGCGATAACGCACGGCCAAGGTTGCGCGGCGCCAATAAAGGCGTACCTTAGGCAGCGCGCGGGCCGATTTATCGATCGGCCCATCTGGGAGGATACCGAGATGGCAACAGACTCAACCGATCCACGTACTGAGCTACGCTCAGAACTACGAACCGAACTGCAAAATGGTGCGGCGCAGAGCTCGCACGCCGCCACCGAAGCCGCTGCGCGCATGGCACACGACTTTGTCGACCGGGTCGCGAAGCTGGCGGAAGAATCCGAGGTGCGCATTCGCAACGCCACTTTGAACGCCGAATCCTCGTTAAAAGAATCGCTCGACACCGCACGCACGAAAAGTCTCGCCGCCAAGGAATCGATCGGCGATCTCGTGCAGCGCCATCCGTGGGCGGCGGTCGGTATCGCCTTTGGCGTCGGCGTCCTGTTGTCGACGTTAGCGCAGCGCGGCGATAAGGCTGACTAATGAGCACACCCGCCGGGCCTGAGGCGAGCGCCGCAGCCAGTAGTGAGACCAGTAGCGCGGAAAGTGTCGAAACCAGCAGCGCGAACAATGCACCGGCATTGTCGCTGTTGTTCGATCGATGGGTCGCGTCCATCCGTATAACGGCGAACCGCTGGTTGACGGTAGCGGCGCTGGAAGCACGTGTAGCCGCGTTGAATCTGACGCTGATGTTGATCGTGGCGGTCGCCAGCGGTCTGTTGCTGGCATCAGCGTGGATCGCATTATTTGCCGCCATCGTCGCCGGTCTGCATGCACTGGGGCTGACCTGGCATCTGGCTTTGCTATTGGTCGCGCTGGTCAACTTTATACTTGCGCTGCTCGGTTTCCACTACATCAATCGCATGAGCAATCATTTGATCTTCAATACGTTAAGGGCGCTGGTCGCCGAACCGGAGCAACACCATGCGGATAATCTCACTGGACCTGCTGCTGGGGACACCGCGCCTAAAGCGCCACATTGAAGCCGAGCGCGCCAGGCTGCAAGACGATATCGTGGCATTGCGCGCGGATACCCGGCAATTGCGCAACGGCGTGGCGACGACGGCTACTTCGCTACCGGCGCTGGCCATCGCCGGCTTGAGTGGTTATGCGATCGCTAAAATCGCGCGGGCGCCGCGCCGCGGCAAATCCGCCGAGACCTCTTCCGACGACAAAGGCGGCGGCCTGGTCGGCATGCTTTGGTGGCAGGTATTAATGCCAATGGGGTTCAGCTGGATTCAGACCCGGTTAGCGCAGTTGCATACCACGGAGCCTGCCGAGCCCGAATCCCCATCCCTGTAAACAATGCACCACGCTCAACCACTCGCCATTTTCAGGCCAGATTTTCGCGCAGCCACTTCAATACATCGTCGTGATGCGTCTTGGTGTTGACCTTCGCCATGATGTGGCGCAGCTTGCCGTCTTTATCGATGATGAAAGTCGTTCGCAGCAGGCCCATAAATTCGCGGCCCATGAATTTTTTCATACCCCAGCAGCCGTACTTATCCGCCACCGCGTGATCCTCATCGGATAACAGCGTGAAATTCAGATTCTCCTTGTCGATAAATTTCTGCAGTTTCGCAACGGCGTCGGGGCTTACGCCCAGCGCAATCGTATCCAGCTTTGCCAACTCCTTCTGGCTGTCGCGCAAGCCGCAGGCCTGCACTTTGCAGCCCGGCGTCATCGCTCTGGGATAAAAATACAGCACGACATTTTTGCCGCGAAAATCTTTTAAGCTGACTTTGGCGCCGGTTTGATCCAGCAGTGTAAACGCCGGTGCCAGATTGCCAATTTTCGGATGCGTCATGTTTGCTCTCTCTGTCGATCGATAAAGTTTGCGGCTGATGAATTAGTTACCGTAGTTAAGCTGCCGGCGTATCGTCGCTGATACTGTTGTCGGGCGCCGACAACAACTCTACTTCGTCGTCGGCGCGTTCGAGTAATTCACTGGGCAGAGTACGTTTGGTTTTCGCGCCCAGTTTGGCCAGATCGTTGACGCGTTTCACCATATTGCCCTTGCCGCGCGCCAGCCGATCGAGTGTCTGCTCGTAAGCGCCCTGCGATTTATCGATCAGACGTCCAACCTCCTGCAAGGATTCCAGCACCAGCGCGAACTGATCGTGCAGCGCACCCGCCTGCTTGGCGATCAATTCGGCATTGTTGTTTTGCCGCTCGTAGCGCCAGATCGTCTGCACCGTGCGCAATGTCGCCAGCAGCGTGGTGGGACTGACGACGATGATATTTTTTTCGTAGGCGCTGCTGAATAAACCGGGATCGCTTTCGAAAGCGGCCAGGAAAGCCGCCTCGATCGGGATGAAAATCAGCACGAAATCCAGACTGCGGATGCCGGGTAAATTTTCGTATTGCTTGATGCTGAGGCCATCGATATGCGCGCGCACCGCGGCGACGTGCAGGCGCAGCGCGGCGGCGCGCTCGGCTTCGTCGTCGAGCGTGCAGTAGCGCTCGTAGTGGATCAGCGCGACCTTGGCGTCGATGACGATATCTTTATTGTCCGGCAGGTGCACCACC
>DATIED010000085.1:0-2657 GCA_035455965.1 Spongiibacteraceae bacterium | reverse complement strand
AACGGCGCGCACTCAAGCCCGTCATCGACCAGAATGTGCACGACGAGACACAATTCGGTTTAGAGTTTTCGCCCGAAGGCTCGGGACTGCTGCATTACCAGATACGTATCTACCCGTTCCACAACTTGCTCGCGCATCCGTTCGAGACCGGCTGTATGCTGTGGGTTTGAGTTATTCATTTAGGGCGGATCATTTGATCCGCCGTTTGAAGAAGCCAAATCTTGCGCGAAAGGCGGGTCGAATGACCCGCCCTACATCTAGCCCCTAAAACCTATATCACTTCACCAGCCACTCCGGATGCCGCTTGGCGATCATGCGGCGGATCCCATCCTTCCAATGCACCTTGCTCGGCCCGGCAATTTTTTGCAGTTCCTGATTGCTGACCAATACGCTTTCTATGGTGTATTCGGTGTAATTGAATTGCGCTTTTTTACCGATCAACTCGGCGATATATTCGGACCACTCCTCGATACTGACCGTTTCGTTGCCCGCCCAGTTGACGATGCGCGCCGGCGTGGTCGCCGCATTCAACAGCGCCGGAATGCTGGCGATGATATCGTCCTCGTGAATGGGGGCGAACAGATTCGGTTTATTCGGGTGCACGGGAATCGCCGAATCGTTTTTTACCAATTGTAAATGCATGTATGGCCAGCCACCCTCGTCGCCATACGGCACATTCAAACGACAAATTACCGTTGGCAATTTGAATTCGCGCGCCGAGAAGCGCACCACCGCCTCGGTGCAGATCTTGGTAATGCTGTAAGTTTTCATGAAGACGCGATGGTTATCGCCGAGATCGCTGGCCTCGGTAATCATTTCGTGGCCGACATTCTGGTAGACGCCGGTGGTCGAGCAATGCAGAAACGCTTTAGCCTTGCGGCAATGGCTCATCAACAAGCCTACGCCCTCGGCATTGGCGCGAATATCCTGATCGAAGCTTTGGTCCGCACCTTTGAATACCGCGAAGTTCAATACGTAATCGAAATCGGTGGGCAGGCTCGAATAGTCGCCCTGCTCCATGTCGAGCGCGACGCATTTGATGCCCTGCTTTTCAAGCTCGGCGCGCTTGGCCGCGTCGCCGAAGCGGGCGATGCCCCATACTTCGTTATCTTTGGCGAAGGCCACAGCGACCGGAAAAGCGACTTGACCAGTAAGGCCGGTGACCAGGATTTTTTTGCCGCGCAGCATGATCAGACTCCTCTGCAGATGGGATGGATGGGCGCCGTACTATAAACCCAATCTGAGGAAAAGCGGGAGAGCTGTCGGGAAAAATGGAGGTTTGGTAATGTGTAAGCGGAGGATATTTGCGTAGGGCGCAATAAGCATAGCGCATTGCGCCACACACCAACATATGCGGCGCAATGCCCTTCGGTTATTACGCCCTACGGACTGCAGAAGCGCCTAGCGCCGGTATTTCTCGATGAACTCTTCCAACACCTGATACAGATAATCGCAATCGTCGGTGCTCATGGTCGGATGGCATGGCAGCATCAGGCCGTATTCCATCACGCGATCGCCGTTCGGATAACCTTCGGGATCGACGCGGAACTCGACGCCCTTCATCATCGGCTGACGCACTGCGTTGCCGGTGAAGATAACGCGCGTGAAGATGCCCGCCTCCTCCAGATGTTCCTGCAACTTGCGGCGATTGAGACCGGCTTCCGGACGCAATTGCACCGGATAACAAATCCATGTGGTGAACACGCCGGGATCGACGCGCGGCATGATGAATACGTCCTGGTGTTTTGCCATGAACTGGTTGTGCTTTTCAAAGCGCTCCTGGCGTAATTGCGTAAACAGCTCGAGCTTGTTCAACTGCTCGTGGCCGAACGCAGCGCCGGCTTCGTTGGCGATAAAGCCGTAAGCGATGTCTTCAAAAATAAACATGCCGTCGTACTCGACGCCGTCGAGGTTTTCGAGGAAGCGGCCATCGCTTTCGTTTTTCTTGGTGCCGTGCAGGAATTTCTCCGACGAGCGGCCCCAGCTGCGCAACATCACCGCGCGGTCCCACAGTTCTTCATCGTCGATCGCGATGAGTCCACCGTTGCCGAGGCAAGTGATGATGTGAAAGATCGAGAAGCTGGTGACGGAGATGTCGGCGCGTTCGCCCGCAGGGCGTCCACGATAGGTGCCACCGAGCGTGTCGCAGCTATCCTCGACCAGCTTCAGGTTGTGTTTGTCGGCAAGCGCGCGCAGACGGTCCCAGTCCGGCATGCCGCCTACCAGATTGGGCACCAGCATCGCTTTCGTTTTAGGCGTGATCATTCGCTCGATCTTGTCGATATCGATTTGATAGGTATCGAGTTCGACATCGACGAAAGCCGGTACATAGCCGGCCAGCACGATGCTGGAAATATCAGTGCCGAACGTCAGCGTCGGCGTGATGACCTCGGAGCCTTTCGGCAGATTCAGCAGGCGCATTGCGACCATCAGTGCGGAGCTACCGGAGTTGACCATGATGCCGTGCTTGTGGCCCAGCAATTTGGCGCAGCGAGTTTCGAACGTCTGCGTCTGTTCGCCGACCACCATACTGGTCTGCATGACTTTCACGACCGCGTCGATCTCTCTCTGATCGAGCATCGCGCCGCCGTATTTGATTTCACGTTTAGCCAATTTCATCTTGGGTCACCTTATCGATTTACACCGCCGGCGCAGAG
>DATIED010000084.1:0-3218 GCA_035455965.1 Spongiibacteraceae bacterium | reverse complement strand
GCTAAACTTTTACAAATCAGTAGCTTGCACTCTATACACAAGCGATCACGCCATGTACATACCGCCGTTGACATGCAGCGTTTCACCGGTGATATACCCCGCCGCGTCGCTGACCAAAAAAGCGACCGCGGCAGCAATTTCATCCGCAGCACCCAGTCGTCCAAGCGGTACTTGCTTGGCCAGCAGGTCGCGCTGCTCAGACGGTAAATCCCGCGTCATATCGGTATCGATGAAGCCTGGCGCAACATTATTCACGGTGACCGCGCGCGAGCCCAGCTCGCGCGCCAAGGCTTTCGCGAACCCCTCCATACCCGCCTTGGTGGCTGCATAATTGGCTTGACCGGCGTTGCCCATCGAGCCAACTACCGAGCTGATATTGACGATACGCCCCCACCGTGCCTTCGTCATGCCGCGCAGACACGCTTTGGTAACGCGGTAAATCGAGTTCAAATTGGTATCGATCACCTCGCTCCATTCCTCCTCTTTCATGCGCATCAACAAATTATCGCGGGTAATACCGGCGTTATTAACCAGAATCGCCGGAGCGCCAAACTGTTCGGTAATCGTTTTAACGACACTTTCTACCGCGCTGCTATCCGTAACATTTAACAACATGCCGGTGCCGGCGATGCCTTCCTCGCTGAAATATGCGCTGATTGCCTGCGCGCCGGCCTCGGTTGTCGCAGTGCCGACAACAACCAAACCCTGCCGACCTAACAGACTGGCTATAGCGCGGCCGATGCCGCGGCTCGCGCCAGTTACCAACGCTACTTTTTTCTGTTCGTTCGTACCGGTATTATTCATAAAATGCTCTCCCGCTTCGGTCAATTCGCTGCAAATCGTTGTCGAATAGTTACTCGAATGATTGCTAAAAAATCAAAGGAGCGACGTTATAGGGACAATAAAGCCTTCTCCAATTCGGCACTTTCTTCTATCCCCAGGCAGCTCAACGATTTATCGATGCGTTTTATCAATCCACCCAACACCTTGCCCGGACCACACTCGATCGTCGTCGTTACACCCTGAGCAGCCAAATACTGTACACACCCCACCCAATTCACCGGACTGAATATTTGCTCGAAGAGAGTGTCTTTGATTTTTTGCGGATCGGTTTCCGGTTGCGCATGCACATTATGTACAACCGGAATAGCAGGCGCTTTAAATTCCAGATCGTGCATAGCGATACGCAGCTTATCGCCTGCAGGACGCATCAAAGAGGTATGGAAAGGTGCGCTTACGGGCAAAGGTAAAGCGCGTTTGGAGCCGGCTGCTTTGCATAACTCGATAGCTTTATCTACGGCGGCCACAGTGCCCGCTATCACTACCTGACCGGGCGCATTAAAGTTTACCGCCTCGACAACGCCACCGACGGCAGTGGCAGTTCGGCAAATTTGCACCATCTGCTCGTCGTCCAAACCCAATACCGCGGCCATCGCACCCTCGCCGACCGGAACTGCCGTTTGCATAAACTGGCCGCGCGCGCGCACTAAGCGCACCGCATCGGCAAATCCGATAACGCCGGCGCAAACCAACGCGGAGAATTCGCCGAGGCTGTGCCCCGCCAATAAACTCGGCAATGCGCCGTTGCGCTGTTGCCATACACGCCACAGTGCCACGCTGGACGTCAACAACAGCGGCTGCGTTTTCTCCGTGAGATTGAGCTGTTCCTGCGGGCCTTGTTGAACGAGCTGCCACATATCGTAATCGAGAGCATTCGATGCTTCCGCAAACGTCTCCTGAACGATCGGATACACAGCGGCGATTTCCGCTAACATGCCAACTTTTTGCGATCCCTGACCGGGAAATACAAAGGCTAATTGCTGATTTTCCATTTTTTCTCCCAGCGCATTTTGTAAAGATTATTTAGCGGCTAATGCCATTTGTTGAGATGTTATTTTTGTGGCGGCGACTCTTGGAATTGCGCCAGGTGCCGCACAATTAAATCTAATAGATTCTGCTCGGCAGCGACGACCGCGCGCTCGATGGCGTACTGAAAGCCGCTGGCGCTACTGTTGCCGTGACTTTTCACTACAACACCTTGCAACCCCAATAAAAAAGCACCGTTGTAGCGTTGCGGGTCGAGCTCGGCGTACAGTGATTGCAACGCCGGTTTTGCAAGCATACCGCGCAACCGCATAGTGAGCGTCCTCAAAAAGCCGGCGCGCATTTTATCGACGATGAAACCGGCGGTGCCCTCGCAGACCTTCAGCGCAACGTTGCCCACAAAACCATCGCAGACAATCACATCGGCGGCGCCGTAAAAAATTTTATCGCCCTCGATAAAGCCACAATAATTTAAATATCGGTCGGCTTCGATGAGCACCGCCGCATTTCTGACCTGCTCGTTACCTTTAATTTGCTCTTCACCGATATTCAATAAAGCAATACGCGGTCGGACAATGCCTGCTATCGCTGCCAACGCCGAACCCATCGCGGCAAATTGATGCAGCTGCACCGCACTACAATCCACGTTAGCGCCAAGATCAAGTATCAAAGTACTGCCTTTGCGAGTGGGAAGAGGTGCACAAATGGCCGGCCGATCGATATTCGGCAAGGTTTTTAAAACGAATAAGCCCATTGCCATTAAGGCGCCGGTATTGCCTGCGCTAACCACGGCATCGACGCTACGCGCGGACAACATATCCATTGCGATACGCATTGAGGACTGAGTTTTGTAGCGTAGCGCAGATACCGGACGCTCATCCGCGCCGACTATCTCTGGCGCATCGACGATTTCCAGGCGCGCCAAATCCACACCTCGCGCGGGTGCCAATTTATTCAGCTCAAGACGAATTAATTCCGCGACACCGACTAAAACGATGTGCAGCTGGGGAAATTGTTGAAGACTACTGACTGCGGCGGGAAGCGAAGAGCGGAGACCGTGGTCTCCGCCCATTACATCGATGGCAATTCGAAGCGGTTTCGCCAAATCGGCTTATTCGTCGTCGCCGGTCTGAATCACTTTACGGCCACGATAAAAACCGTCGGCGGTGATGTGATGACGACGATGGGTTTCGCCGCTGGTCGCATCCACCGACAAGGTCGGGCCGGTCAAGGCATCGTGAGAGCGACGCATATCGCGGCGCGAGCGGGTTTTACGATTCTGTTGTACGGCCATGATGGCGCTCCTCGGTCTCTAAACTCAGGTCGCTAAACGCAGACCACTAAAAACTGTTAACTCTTTACTCGATTTATAGGGTGCAATCGCTGCGGTCGAT
>DATIED010000083.1:0-2501 GCA_035455965.1 Spongiibacteraceae bacterium | reverse complement strand
GAAGTGTTCAACGCGACACCCGAACAAATCGGGCCGCGACCCGATTTCGACAACGGTTTGCGCGCGGACTTTATCGACAGCGTACTAAAGTGCGATCGCGGCTTTGTCATGATCCTCGATCTGACCACGCTATTGTCGTTTGTAGATGTGGAGCAATTCGATACTCCATCGTTTGGCAGCGTGGCGAATGGTTAACATCGCGGCTCCGCTCATCGTGAATTCGGAAAGGTAGTAAAACATAGTGCTGAGACATGTTATTCGGCTGCAAGGTGCGTTTGTGGTGGAGGATGACGCAGTGCAGCGTGCCCACGCGCTACAGCTGTTACAGCTGACCGGTATCGACATCGTGTATGAGGCGTGCGACGGCATCGATGCGTTGGCACTTCTGGAGCGATTACCGCTGCCGCCGGCCGTGATCGTGCTCGATCTCGATATGCCGAGAATGAACGGCATCGTGCTGATTCAAAAGTTGGCGGAAAGAAAATACAGGCCGGCGATTATTATCGCCAGCAATGCCGACACGATTTTAATCAACGCGGTGGAGGCCATCATCGACGAATTAAATATGCCCCTGCTGGGCGCGTCGAAGAAGCCGTTGACGGTTGATTTTTTAGAAAAAGCGCTCGGTCGTTTTGCGCGGAGTTTGTGACGAAATGCGAAGAAATGTCAGATGGTTAAGTCGAAAAAATAATACACTGGCGCAGCGGCGAGGCCTGCTGCAGATAGTGCGTAAATATGCGCGAGTCCCGCCCATCGCCTGGATGGCGGGGCTGACGCTGCTGCTCGCGCCCTGGTATTGGCTGCCGCCGGTAACATTTTTCGTCGAGCCTGCGGACTATGCCCCGCTACACACCCTGCTTGAACTGTTGGCGACCGCGGTCGCACTCATGGTTATCACGCTCGCGTGGAATTTGCGCACCGAGCAAAACAACCGTCGTCTGGCGTTGCTTGGGGCTGGATTTCTTGCGGTCGCGCTAACCGATATCGGTCATACAATGTCTTACGTAAGCATGCCCGATTTCATCACGCCGAATAGTACCAATAAAGTAATCTTCTTTGTAATGCGGTCAAGATCATTGATAACTCGGCGTCCGCTGCGAGTGTCGAGGATTCTTGAATAGCCTGCATACAACTCTCCATAGTAAAAGACTGTGCCCGGCACGGTGACCATGCCGGCGGATTATTTATTCAATAATTAAAACCAGATTATCTACACGGGGTTGGGCTTTTCGCAAGAGAGCGACGCGCTATCATCGCCGTATTGATGAGCTACAGCGCCGCATTGATTCATACCTAAGAGCGCCGCAGTTTGCCGGAAGATTTTTTAAATAATGTACTCGCTGGCAGGCAGTCTTATGTTACTGATCTATGACAATCACCGATGTTCAGTACGACACAAATTTGATAACTGTTAGCTATCATTTTTTCAATTCGGCGGCCCGGCGATGCATTGGCGATAACGCCTTATTTACGGCAGCGAGCAGTCGGGACGCGTGTTGACTCGGTTAAATTATTTCTATAAAACAAATATTGGGACAGACGCACAGTTTTAAGTGAAAGGGCTGCAACAATGAGCGAGAAAAACCCAAAAACGGAAGACCTGCTGATAGAGTTGCGGCACGCTCTGGCGTATGAATCGAGCGACGATCAAAGTCTGATGCAGAATCCATTGGATAATCCCATCTGTTCAATCAGCCTCGATGAATCAGTGCCCTGTCTCTCCGTGAAATGGAAAAGATACGCGACCAGCGCTCAGCTTCGCTTTGTCCTCGAGAATGTTATTAAGATGCTAAAACAGCATGGCTTGAGCCGGATTCTTGGCGATGACACAGCAATTCCAGTGATCCATGCGAGCGATCAGGATTGGATCGTCAAGAATTGGTTTCCCCGCGCGATCGCGGCCGGTTGGCGGGTTTCGGCCAATAGAGTCCCCGCAGAATACTTTGGGCAGCTGACAACCAGCAGCGTGCAAGCGAAAGTGCCTGCTCCGGTAGTGATTCGCTCGTTTAGCGAGCTGGCCGAGGCGCGCGCATGGTTGCGGGATTACTCACCCCAGTAGGCGCGTAAACAGGGTGCCATGAGATGTGTGAAAAGCGGATGTTCCGACCAAAAAAACAGGAGCGTTAAAATAGCAGTACAGTTTCGCCATTTGATGGCGATAGCAACGACCGGCGAGGCTGCAATGCAACCGCGTCGTTAAAAAGCAGCGATCGTTGACACGCATACCCGGTTGCCTTACCCTCATTCCAGACAGGTTGTTCTGGAATAGAGGTAGGTAATGGGCAGGCCGATCAGTTACGATAAAACAGCGGTGGTCGGTGCTGCGCTCGAGCAATTCTGGCGCGCGGGTTTCACGGCTACCAATATCGATACGCTGATCGCCGGTACCGGTTTAAACAAGCATAGCCTCTACCAGGCCTTCGATGGCAAAACCGGGTTATTCATTGCAGCTCTCGAGTTATATCTTGCAGAGTATTCGCAAACCTATCTGGCTATTTTCG
>DATIED010000082.1:0-7093 GCA_035455965.1 Spongiibacteraceae bacterium | reverse complement strand
ATGCGCCCGAGGATTGGCGCCACGCCTATGAATTGAGCAGCGAGGATCGACTTGACCCGGACCTCCCCTACCACCCCGATGGCTACGATAGTCCGCTCGATATGATCGAGCCGGATATTATCAATGGACTGGACGACGATTATAACGATTAGCCGATAGCCCGGTTGAGCGCGAAAACTCCACTAGCGTACCTCATCATCTCTCGTAGGCGTCATGTATGCGCTTGCGACACCGCGACTTATTGAACACATACCGCCGAACGCATTCGCCGATCATCCCCCGCCCCACTCTCCAGCTCGAAAATTTGCAATCCCTCAACGACTGTATATAATCACATGTACTGTATAAACACCCACGTAAAAATAGCGCCGCACCAAGCCAGCGGCGACCCAACAAGGGGAATGGACCGCCATGAAGCTCACGCCACGCCAGCAGGAAGTGCTCGATTTAATCCGCCGCCACAGCGAAGCCACCGGCTACCCGCCCACCCGCGCCGACATCGCGCGCGAACTGGGCTTTCGCTCGGCCAATGCCGCCGAGGAACACCTCAAAGCGCTGGCTCGCAAAGGTGCAATCGAAATGATCGCCGGCGCCTCGCGCGGCATTCGTATCATCGAAGAAAATAAAGGTATTCCCATTGTCGGTCGGGTGGCTGCTGGCAATCCCATCCTGGCGGAAGAACATATCGAGGATTATTGCGATATCTCCGCCAATCTTTTCCATCCATCCGCCGATTATTTTTTGCGTGTGAAAGGCGACAGCATGATCGATGTAGGTATTTTCGAGGATGACTTACTCGCCGTGCATCGCGCGCCGGACGCAGAAAATGGTCAAATCGTAGTGGCGCGCATCGGCGACGAAGTAACGGTCAAACGACTGCAGCGGACTCGCAGCAAACATCAGTTATTGCTGCTGCCGGAAAATTCGCGCTATAGCCCCATTGAAGTGGATTTGCGCGAACAGGATTTTGCCATCGAAGGCATCAGTGTCGGCGTTTTACGGCGGGGGGTATGAATATGTCGGCGCTCCCCTTCCAATTCGAGCAAGCGGCGGATGAAGCCGTCGCTACGCAGCGGATCAGCGAATTCATTTTCCCCGGCGAAGCACGCCAGCAATTACCATTGATTTTACCGGTGCTGAGCCATCTCAGTAACAGCGGCGATCAACGCTGGCTGACTTGCATCGGTCCGCAATTGTTAACGAAAAAGGATTGCCAACAGTATCGGCTTAACTGGCAACGGCTGCTCCAAGTGCTGCCCAACCAGCGCTGTGCGATGATCGATTTAGCAGAGCGCGCACTGCAAGCGGGTAAAAGTCACACCGTGGTCTGCGTGGTCACAGAGCTACTTAGCGATCAACATTTGATGCGCCTTGAGCGCGCTGCAATCGCCGGCAACTGCCAGGGCATAGTGATTCGCAGCCGCTGATTGCAGTTGTCAGTACCGAGTATGAACTTGAACTCGATACCGACAATACAACTGAGACTAGTGCTCTACGAAGGCGCGCTCGATGACATAGTGACCCGCATCGCCATGGCGAGCCTCGGTCAAGCCATTTGCTTCTAAAATAACGCAGGTATCCTTCAACATCTGGGGGCTACCGCACAACATAAATCGATCGTTGGCAACGTCCAGCCCCGGTAATCCCAGATCGGTAAACAATTTTCCGCTTTCGATCAAATCGGTAATGCGGCCTTGATTGCGGAAAGGCTCGCGCGTCACGGTCGGGTAATACAGCAACTTCTCTTTGACCATCTCGCCAAAAAATTCATTTTCCGGTAATTGATGGCTGATCAACTCGTCGTACGCCAGCTCGGCGACCGAGCGCACGCCGTGTATCAGGATAACTTTTTCGTACTGTTCGTACGTTTCCGGGTCTTTGATAATGCTCATGAACGGCGCCAGGCCGGTACCCGTGCCGAGCAAATAAAGGTGCTTGCCTGGCAGCAGGTTATCGAGAATCAAGGTACCGGTGGGTTTGGTGCTCATTAAAATGGGATCGCCCACTTTCAAATGCTGCAGCTTCGAGGTCAGCGGGCCATCAGGGACCTTGATACTGAAAAACTCCAGGTTTTCCTCGTAATTGGCACTAACGATACTGTAGGCGCGCATCAACGGCCGGCCATTCACTTCGAGACCGATCATAATGAAATGGCCGTTTTTAAAACGTAGGGAATTGGAGCGAGTGGTCGTAAAGCTAAACAGTTTATCGGTCCAATGATGGACGCTGAGTACATGTTCGGTAATGAAAGCTGCCATAATATTTTCTCGCTGCACTCCGCCAGGAGTGCATAAAATAAACGTAAAACGCGTTAAAGCGATCGCAAGCGGCGCGCTAGCCACAAAGCCCGAGGCTCTGCCCATAGTCAGCCCAATAGTTTAATCACTTTTGCATTATCGGCAAACCAGGTTATTCTGATTTTTATTTTCGGAGCATCCGATTATGCACTACACCTTACGCCAGCTAGAGGTGTTTCTCGCCGTCGCCCGCAGCCAAAACATCAGCCGCGCTGCCGAAGCTTTGGCGATGTCGCAATCGGCAGTCAGCGGCTCACTCAGCGATTTTGAAGACCACTTCGATATACAACTGTTCGACCGCATCGGCAAACGCATCCAACTGAACGAGCTGGGACGCACATTGCGACCACGCGCCGAAGCTTTATTGGAGCAGGCACAAGACCTGGAGAGCGCGCTTAAACGCCACTCCGAGATAGGCCGATTGCAAATTGGCGCGACGATGACTATCGGCAATTATCTCGCGGTCGAATTGATGGCTCGCTTCATGCGCGAGCAGCCCGGTGCACATGTAACGCTGGAAGTCGCGAATACAGCCGAAATTGTCCAGAAAGTAGCAAACTTCGAACTCGACATCGCGCTGGTTGAAGGCGAGCTGACGCATCCCGAGCTGGAAATAACACCTTGGCTCGAAGATGAACTAACCGTGTTCGCCGCGCCGCAACATCCACTGGCAAAGCGCAAAAAGTTAACGGATGATGAGCTGCTCTCCGCTACCTGGATTCTGCGGGAGACCGGCTCCGGCACACGGCAAACCTTCGACCGTGCACTGCACGATCTATTATCGCGGCTCAATATCATGTTAGAGCTGCAGCACACCGATGCCATCATGCGCGCCGTTGAAGCGGGATTAGGCATCGGTTGCGTATCGCG
This sequence comes from Spongiibacteraceae bacterium, assembly GCA_035455965.1. Taxonomy (GTDB): domain Bacteria; phylum Pseudomonadota; class Gammaproteobacteria; order Pseudomonadales; family CAMLJR01; genus CAMLJR01. The sequence goes on along the minus strand of DATIED010000082.1, from coordinate 3,926 downwards.
AATTGCACTGCAGGATGGTTTTAAGCGCGGCTGCCTGGTGCCGCTGGAAGTGCCGCAACGCGATTTTCGCCGGCATTTTTATTTTGTCGTGCACCGCCATAAATATCGCAGCGCCGGTATCCAGCGTTGGCTGGCGCTGTGCCAGGAATTAACCGTCAGTTAAGCCGAACGGAAGCCGCAATAAAAAAGGCAGCTAATAAGCTGCCTTTTTTAACACCGCAATTTAACTAAATGGTTTTAGCCTTTATTGTTCTGCGCGTAGATAACCCAAAGGCGCGCTAAGTGTGCCAATTTAGAATCGGCAGACACTGCTTTGAACTCGCTGACCGCGTCGCTGTTACGTTTAGCACCGAGATAAGCAACGCCCAATTGCAAATGGGCTTCATCCTCTGCCTTCAGATTGCCTTTCTTCAATCCGCGCTTCATGGCTTCAATTGCTTTATCGTACTGGCCGTAACTCGCATAAGCTTCGCCCAATTTGATATCGGCATCGCCACCAGCGGCAGCAATCGCCTCTTTCTCAAAAGTCGGCAAGCCTTTTTGGTCGGTCGCCGAATTGGTCTGGGCCAGCGTCATCAAACGATTTTCGCGGTCCTTGGTCGCTCCGGTGCCCAATACTTTGTTGTTAAAACCTTTCTCCAAAATATTCTTAGCGTCCCCTGGGAAGCCCAATGCCATCGCCAACTGCGCCATCTCGACATACTCGGAGTCTCTCAGCACCCCGGTCATCGATTTTAGACGGTACATTTCCATACTCTTACGATCGGAGCTGCCGCCCTCGTTCTGAAGGTAGACAAAGATATCGCGCCAATACGCCGCTGAAGGATATTTAGCCAGCAATTGTTCGAGCGTCGCCATGGCATCCGTGTCGCGATTGGCTTCGTGCTGGCTGCTCATCAACAGCTTTAACCATTCCTCCTTAATGGGCTGGCCGGATTGATTAGCTATCTTCAGCAGCGACTCGGTTGCTTCAATCGTGTGCGGATAGTCTTTCTGCAGGTAATACGCCTGCGCAACCAGCAAAGCAATTTCAGTATCGCTGCCGACATCCTTCAAGTAGCGATTGCCAAATTGAATCGCCTTGGGATAGTTTTTCGCCTGATAATAAATTTTGGTGAGCTGATCGAGACGCTGTTTCATCTCGGCAGCATTTAATTCGCCACTATCCAAGGTTGCTTCATAAGCCTTAGTCGCGGTCGCATAGTCCTGCAGATTGATCGCTACATACGCAACGATCTCGTTGATCTTGTATTCCTCGTACGGCGTTTTTCCGGAAATAGCCTGGGCTTCCTGAACTTTGGCCATGGCGTCTTTAAACTTCTTCGCCTGCGCCAACTCCAGAGCTTCCTTCAAAGGCTTGCCGACTTTCGCACTGACCTGCTTTTCGCCTTTTTTGTCCGCCGCATAGACCGGCGCGCTCAATACACCGCTAACAGTCAGCACGGAACCAACCTGCCCCACTGTCAGCATTAATGCCGGCAATGCCATAACAACCGATTTAACTATTCGCATCGTATTCTCGCCTAAACAAAAATGGCGCCTAAACACAGCTGGCGCCGAAACAAAACCGTCGTCTAACCCAAAGCTTAAACTTAACTCGCTACGATGAGCGAGCAAACTATTCTGTCGGCTCGTCGCCAACGATACCGATATTTCGGATATGCAGACGTTGCGCGGTCGCTAAAACCTTCGCAACTACATCGTATTTAGCCAGCTTGTTGGGGCGCAGATGCAACTCCGGTTGCGGGTCTTTACCTGCGGCCTCGGTGAAATAGCTGACCAAAGTCGAACCATTCGGCACCGGTTGACCATTCCACAACAACGTGCCGTCGAAATCGACAACCAGATCGATTACTTCGGGCTGCACCAACGGTGCATTGGGATTGGGCCGCGGCATGTCGAGCTTAACCGCGTGTGTTTGAATTGGAATAGTGATGATGAGCATCACGATCAAAACGAGCATCACGTCGATAAGCGGCGTGGTGTTCATTTCCATCATCATGTCATCGTCGGAAGCGCCAACGCTCATCCCCATCGGGAAAATCTCCTACGCAATTAAGACCGGAACAAGCGCGCTATTGCGCGCTTTGACCAGGCTCGGTAATAAAGGCCACTTTGCGAATACTGGCGCGCTGACAGGCAAAAACCACTTTACCGACGTTTTCATAACGCGCGGACAAGTCGCCGCGGATATGTACTTCAGGCTGCGGCACAAGCACCGCAATCTCTTTCAGTTTACGCAGCAGAGCGGCATTGTCCGGCAGCCGAGCCGAGTTCCAAAACACCTGACCGTCCGGCTCCACCGCTATAACGATGTTCTCCGGCTTGGTCTGGGTCGGTACGTTGGTCGCTTTGGGCAGGTCGACCGGGATCGTATGTACGACCACCGGCACCGTGATCAAGAAGATGATCAGCATAACCAACATGACATCTACCAGCGGCGTAGTGTTAATCGCCGCATTGAGATCGCTGTCGTCACCCGAGGAAATATTCATCCCCATTTTTATTTGCTCCGAGTGGCAGCTGCAGAACCTTGATCAGCTACGCGGGATCCCATCAATAGGTAGGCGTGTACGTCGCCGGCGAAGGCACGAATATCTTCCATCGCCAATTTGTTGCGGCGCACCAGGAAGTTGTATCCGAGTACCGCCGGTACCGCTACCGCCAAACCGATTGCCGTCATGATCAACGCTTCACCGACCGGGCCGGCTACTTTATCGATACTTGCCTGACCGGCGATACCGATCGCTACCAGAGCGTGGTAAATACCCCAAACGGTACCGAACAAACCGATGAACGGGCCGGTGGAGCCGGTGGTGGCGAGAAACGCCAGGCCGCCCTGCAATTGGCTGTTCAGGGACTCGACACCGCGCTGTACAGTCATGGTGACCCATTCTTGCATATCGATTTTGTCGGTGAGACGACCATCGTGATGCTTCATTGCATTCAAGCCGTCTTCGACCAGAGCGCGATAAACACTGTTTTTGTTCAGCTTTTGTACACCCTCAGCCAAGCTGGCGGCTTCCCACAACTTACGGGAATCCTTAGCCTGATTGATGATGCCTTGCTGTTCCCAAAGCTTGGTGAAGATGATGAACCAAGTACCGGCAGACATAATCAGCAACAGTACCAGAGTGCCTTTCGCTACCATATCGCCCTCTTCCCAGAGTGCGCCCAAACCATAAGGGTTGGCCTTAACAGTCGACTCCTGTGCGCTAGCTGCAGCGCTTGTTGCCTGATCGCCGGCTGTATCTGCGGGGGCGGCGGCCGGTTGCTCGGCAGCCGGAGCTACGGCGGCATCTGCCGGCGCTTGCTCTTGTGCGTATACAGAACCGGATAACATCAGCTGCTGGCCGGCGACGGCCAGGGTCAACTGGAGCATCAATGGGATGAAGCGTTTAATAATCATTGCATCTTCCTTCTTTAATCTATGCGTTAAATTGTTAAAACTGAACAGCAGCTAACCCCTGAATGGGCCGACTACCCCTTATTTCTTCAACTTCCAAGTAACTTTTAAAGTTTTCCAGGCGGCGATCGGCTTGCCATCTTTGGTCGCAGGTAACAGCTTGAGTTTCTGATAAAAAGTCACTGCGGCTTCGTCGAGACGCTCGAATCCGCTACTTTTCTCAACTTTAACCTCGCCGACAGTACCGTCAGCTGTCACCCAAATGGCGATGATTACATCACCCTGTTCGTTCAGGCGACGCGATGCCGATGGGTAGTCGTCCTCGCCCGGAGCATTTTTGCGGCTACGCGGATTGAAGCGCGCCTCAACGTCGGGAGAGGGTGGTGCCGCAACAGGCGGCGGCGCCTTGACGTTGGTTACGTCGTGAATCGCAGTGGTTTGCGCCGCTACAGGCTCGGCTGCCAACAAAATATCGGGCGGCGGCACATACGGAGGAGGAGCTTCAAGTCTAGGTGGCGGG
>DATIED010000081.1:0-2257 GCA_035455965.1 Spongiibacteraceae bacterium | reverse complement strand
CGGTATCGAATTCGAGCAGTTAGTGGCGGAAATTTTGCGCCTCAGCTTGCCGGCGAGTGCGGCTTAATGGGCCTGTTAGGCGGCAGCAAAAAGCAGGGCGCGAGCCCGCTGCGCCGTCGCCGTGCACCGTCGCCGCGCCGCGAAGCAAGTGTGCGTAAAGAGCCGGAGCGCAGCAAGCCACCGCGCAAACCGCTGGTTTTGCCGTGGCGTAGTTGGGGCCTGAAGGCGATACCGGTGTTGGCGATATCACTGGTGCTCGGCTTATTTTTCGGCGCGTGGAAAATGTTGGATTACGTCGGATCGGTACCGGTTTCGCGCGTTATGGTTACCGGCAATCTGCAGCATGTCGATCGTAGTTTGTTGATCGAGCGCGTACAGCCGCTGCTGGCCGGCGCGGGTTTTATGACCGTGGATTTGCAAAGTATTCGCGGCACCGTCATGGAGCTGCCGTGGGTGGCCGAGGTAGCAATTCAGCGGCGCTGGCCCGACCAGTTGGTGATCGCCGTAACCGAACAGGAAGCGATTGCTCGTTGGGGCAAAGATGGCTTGTTGAATCGTCGCGGCGAAGTGTTTCGGCCGCAGCCATTGGGCGATATGAGTGCGCTGCCGTTATTGTTCGGCCCGGATAGCGTAGCGGCGGAAGTGGTGGGGCGCTATGCGGAGCTACATGATTTGCTGACGACCGAGCAACTGGCGTTAGCCAATCTCGGCACCGACGAGCGCGGCAGTTGGTCGGCGACCTTGCAAAACGGTTTGATTCTGCATCTGGGTACCGGCGATGTGTTGAAAAAGTTGCGGCGTTTTTCCCGCGTATACCGCAACGATTTGAGTTCGCAGATCGACAAAATTGCCTACATCGATTTGCGTTATAGCAATGGCGTTGCAGTGGGCTGGCGGCAGGCGGCGAATCCGCAAAAGCCCTTGGCAGGCACGGCCAACAGCGCTGTGCTGGTTGCGACGCGGTCCGATCGGCAGGGCGATCAACAGATGGAAATAAAACAATTATGAAAATAGTAAAACTATTCGGGGTGCGAGCGCATGGCTAGTGGGCACGACAGCAAAATGATCGTCGGTCTCGATATTGGCACTTCTAAAGTAGTGGCTATCGTCGGCTCGATTACCGACAGCGGCGAACTGGAGATCGTCGGCATCGGCTCGCATCCGTCGCGCGGTATGAAAAAAGGCGTCGTGGTTAATATCGAGTCCACGGTGCAATCGATTCAGCGCGCCATCGAAGAAGCGGAGTTGATGGCAGGTTGTCAGATTCACTCGGTGTATGCAGGTATCGCCGGTAGTCATATTCGCAGCTTGAACTCGCATGGCATTGTCGCCGTGCGCGATCGCGAAGTGTATCCGCTCGATCTCGAGCGCGTGATCGATGCGGCGCAGGCGGTGGCAATTCCGGCCGATCAAAAAGTGTTGCATGTGTTGCCGCAGGAATACATTTTAGATAGCCAGGAAGGGATTAAAGAACCGCTGGGTATGTCGGGCGTACGGCTCGAAGCGAAAGTGCATCTCGTCACCTGTGCAGTCAACGCTGCGCAGAATATCGAAAAATGCATTCGCCGCTGCGGCCTGGAAGTCGAAGACATTATTCTCGAGCAATTGGCGTCCAGCTATGCGGTGCTGACCGACGATGAGCGCGAACTGGGCGTGTGCCTGGTCGATATCGGTGGCGGTACCACCGACATTGCGATCTTTACCGAAGGCGCGATTCGCCATACCGGGGTGATTCCGATCGCCGGCGATCAAGTGACTAACGACATCGCAATGGCGCTGCGCACGCCGACGCAGTTTGCCGAAGAAATTAAAATCAAAGATGCCTGCGCATTGACGCAATTGGCGCGCGCCGATGAAACCATCAAGGTGCCGAGCGTCGGCGATCGTCCGCCGCGCGATCTTAGTCGTCAGGCATTGGCGGAAGTAGTAGAGCCGCGCTATGACGAGCTATTTACTTTGGTGCAGGCGGAGCTGCGCCGCAGCGGTTACGAAGACATGATCGCTGCAGGCATCGTGCTGACCGGTGGCACTTCGCGCATGGAAGGCGTGGTCGAGTTGGCCGAAGAAATTTTCCATACGCCGGTGCGTATCGGCGTCCCGCTCGATGTGTTGGGTTTGAACGACATCGTGCGCAATCCGATTTATTCCACCGGCGTAGGTCTGCTGCATTATGGCTTGAAGCATCACGCCGCCGGCGGTGCGCGCGGTAGCGCGCGCCAGCGCAAATCGCGCGATAACAGCGCGGGAAGTTTGTTAT
>DATIED010000080.1:0-15231 GCA_035455965.1 Spongiibacteraceae bacterium | reverse complement strand
ATCGTCAACGCTTTCTGCGCCGCTATAAAAAGCATATTCAGAAAGCCGTCTCCGATGCGGTTGGCAAACGCTCGATCACCGATATCGAACAAGGCGAGAAAATCACTATCCCCAGTCGCGATGTCGGCGAACCGGTGCTGGGTCACGGCAGCGGCGGCAAACGCAGCATCGTGCATCCGGGCAATAAAGAATTTGTCGCCGGCGATAGAGTGCCGCGCCCCAGCGGCGGAGGGGGCGGTGGCGGCAATGGTCAAGCCAGCAATAGTGGCGAAGGTAACGACGAGTTTGCTTTTCAGATCAGCCAGGAAGAGTTTCTCGAATTCATGTTCGAGGATCTGGCACTACCGAACTTAATTAAACGGCAGCTGGCCGGCTCGGATGTTTTCAAATATAAGCGCGCCGGCTTCAGCAGTGCCGGCACCCCCAACCAAATCAACATCGTGCGCTCGCTGCGCGCCGCCAACGCACGCCGCATCGCGCTGGGCGGCCCCAAACGCAAACGTATTCGCGAGCTCGAACAAGAACTTGCCACGCTAATGGCGGCGGACCCTGTGCAGCGCGACGAAAAACGTATCCTCGCGCTGCAGGAAGAGATCGCGCTACTTAAACGAAAAATCGACAAGCTGCCGTTTATCGATGAGTTCGACATCAAATACAACCTGAATATGAAGGAGCCGCAGCCCAGTTCCAAAGCCGTGATGTTTTGTATCATGGATGTGTCGGGCTCGATGAATCAATCGACCAAGGATATGGCGAAGCGCTTTTTCATACTGCTGTATTTATTCTTGAAGCGTAACTACGACCATACCGAAGTGGTGTTTATTCGTCACCACACCAGCGCCAAGGAAGTCGACGAAGAAGAATTCTTTTATTCGCGCGAAACCGGCGGCACCATTGTTTCCAGCGCACTGCACCTGATGAAGGATGTGATGACCGACCGCTTTCCGACTTCGGAATGGAACATCTACGCGGCGCAGGCATCGGACGGCGACAACTGGAACGATGATTCGAGTGTCTGCTACAAGCTGCTGACCGAAGAAATCATGCCATTTCTGCAACACTACTCGTATGTCGAGATTACGCCGCGCGAACATCAGGCCTTATGGACCGAATACGAACAAGTGCGCAGCCAGTTTCCGGATAGCTTTGCGATGCAGCAAATTATCGATGTGAAAGATATTTATCCGGTATTCCGCGAGCTGTTTCAAAGGCGCACGGCATGACGAAAGACTCACTTATCTCCACCGGCTCCGAATGGACTTTCGACCTTATCGAAACCTACGATCGAGAAATTGGTGCTCTGGCTGCCGAATTCGGACTGGAAACGTATCCGAATCAAATCGAAATTATCAGCTCGGAACAAATGATGGATGCCTACGCGGCTTCCGGCATGCCGGTCTATTACCGGCACTGGTCGTTCGGCAAACATTTTCTCGGCATCGAAAACAATTACAGTCGCGGGCAGATGGGGCTCGCCTACGAGATTGTCATCAACTCCAATCCTTGCATCGCTTATTTGATGGAAGAAAACACCATGACGATGCAGGCACTGGTCATCGCGCATGCCTGCTACGGCCACAACTCTTTTTTCAAGGGCAATTATTTATTCCGCACCTGGACCGACGCCGATTCGATCATCGACTATCTGCTATTCGCACGCAATTACATCGCCAAGTGCGAGGAAAAACATGGCGTCGATGCGGTCGAGCGTATTCTGGATTCCTGCCACGCACTGATGAACTACGGTGTCGACCGCTATAAACGCCCGCACCCCATTTCGGCGGAAACCGAGCAGCAACGGCAGACCGAGCGCGAAGAATATTTACAGCAACAGGTCAACGATTTGTGGCGCACCATTCCGCCCGGCAAGGCCGAAAAGAAAAATCAGGAGCGCAAACCGTTTCTCGACGAGCCGCAGGAAAACCTGTTGTACTTTTTCGAAAAGAACTCACCGTTGCTGGAACCCTGGCAGCGCGAAATTATTCGCATCGTGCGCAAGATAGCGCAATATTTTTATCCGCAGCGCCAAACCCAGGTTATGAATGAGGGTTGGGCGACGTTTTGGCATTACACGTTGCTGAACGAGTTATATAATCGCGGCAAGGTGAACGAAGGTTTCATACTGGAGTTTCTGCAATCGCATACCAGCGTCGTTTATCAGCCGCCGTTCGATAGCCCGCACTACAGCGGCATCAATCCCTACGCCCTGGGCTTCGGCATGATGAGCGATATACGCCGCATCTGTGAGAACCCCACCGAAGAGGATAAGCGCTGGTTTCCGGACATCGCCGGCACGCCGTGGCAGGAAGCCCTGCAATTCGCGATGCGCAACTTCAAGGATGAAAGTTTTATTCTGCAATACTTGTCGCCCAAACTGATCCGCGATTTAAAATTATTTTGCGTGGTGGACGACGACAACGACTCCGAGATTGAAATCACCGCGATTCACAACGATGAAGGTTATCGCATGGTGCGCGAACAACTCGCGGGACAGTACAACCTCGGCAACCGCGAGCCTAATATTCAAGTGGTCGACATCGACATGCGCGGCGATCGCGCCATATATCTGCAGCATATCCAGCACAATCGGCGTCCGCTCGATCGCCACACCGAAGACGTCATGAAACATCTGCACCAATTGTGGGGCTTCGACGTACACCTGCAATCGCTGCAGGATGGCAAAGTCACCGCATCGTTCCACTGCCCGCCACAGGCAGAGGAAGCCGAACACCGGTAACGGCGCGCGCGCCACTCCGCTATAATCCCTCGATACTCATGCCAGGCACTTACGGCACAAGCTGCACTTACTGCACAAATTTCATAAATTGCACAAATCAGAGCCGGGCGCAGACATAATTTTATGCAACGTTATTTGGTGGGCGGCGCCGTCCGCGACAAATTACTGGGCTACCCGCATAGCGAGCACGATTGGGTGGTGGTGGGCAGCACTCCCGAGGAGATGCTGGCCGCCGGTTACAAACCGGTCGGCAAGGATTTCCCGGTTTTTCTACATCCGCAAACCAATGAAGAATACGCACTCGCCCGCACCGAGCGCAAATCCGGCAAGGGCTATCACGGTTTTATCTGCCACAGCAGCCCCGATGTCACGCTCGAACAAGACCTCGCGCGGCGCGATCTCACCATCAATGCCATCGCCGAAGATGAGCACGGCCAACTCGTCGATCCATACGGCGGCCGCAACGATTTAGCACAACGGCAATTGCGGCATGTGTCGCCGGCATTTAGCGAAGACCCGCTGCGCATTCTGCGCGTCGCCCGCTTCGCTGCCCGCTATCATCATCTGGGCTTCGTGGTCGCGGCGGAAACCATGGTCCTGATGACGGCGATGGTGGCGCAGGGCGAGGCTAATCATCTGGTCGCCGAGCGCGTATGGAAAGAAACCGAGCGCGCATTGACCGAGCCGAACCCGGAGGTTTTTTTTGCCGTACTGCAACAATGCGGCGCGCTCGCGGTGTTATTCCCCGCCCTGGCGAACCCGCAGCCCGGCTTAACTCATCTAGAGCGCTGCGCACCGCAAACCAGTTATCCGTTGATTCGCTTTGCCGTATTGTGCGCACATCTCGATGCGAAAGTTGCCACCGTACTATGCGAGCAAATCAAAGCGCCGAATGAATATCGCGAACTGACCGTGCTGGCGACACAACAATTGTCCGCCATAGCCGCTGCCGGCACGCCGCAACAAGCCTTTGCAATTATCGAAGCCGCCGACGCATTGCGCCGGCCCGAACGCTTTGTGCAATTGCTGGAAGTTTGCACGCAGCTATCGATTTCAAACCAGAGCGTTCAACGCCTGCAACGCGCGCTACAATCAGCTGCCGCCATCGTTGCACAACCGTTGCTCGAGCGCGGTTTTACCGGCAAGGCATTAGGCGAGCAACTACGTATCGAGCGCCTGCGCGCCATCGAAGAGAATTGGTTATGACCTCGACAAAAGTTGCCTTGATCACCGGCGCCGCACAACGCATCGGCGCGCAATTGGCGCGCGCCTTACACGCTCGCTCCTATAACGTGGTCATCCATTACAACAGCTCGGCCGCCGCCGCTGAAGAAATCGCGCGCGACTTGAACGCACTGCGCGAAAACTCCGCATGTGCGTTGTCCGCCGACATGCAAAATGTAAGCGCCGTGCAACAACTCGCGGCCGACGCGCAAGCTGCCTGGGGAAGAGTCGATGTATTGATCAATAATGCATCCAGCTATTATTCGACACCATGGGACAGCGCCACCGAACACGATTGGGATCGACTGGTCGGCAGCAATCTGAAAGGGCCGTTTTTTCTGACGCAGGCATTGCTGCCGGAACTTGCCGCACGCAGCGGTTGCGTAGTCAATATGATCGATATTTTTGCCGAGCGGCCGATCCGCGAATTTCCGTTGTATTGCATGGCGAAAGCCGGCGTCGCCATGCTGACCAAAAGTCTCGCGGTCGATTACGGCAAAAGCGTGCGCGTAAACGGCATCGCGCCCGGCGCCATTTTGTGGCCGGAGCCGCCATTAAGTGCGGAAGAGCAGGCGCGGATGCTGGCAAAAATACCCACCGGCCAAATCGGCCATCCCGACGATATCGTGCGCACGGCGTTATTTCTGATCGAAGATGCGCCCTATATCAACGGCCAGATCATTGCCGTCGACGGCGGGCTCAGTTTGAATACTTGAAAGACTTAGTTGTTAGTCGTTAGAAAATTCGATAGCAGCGGGATTGACTGCCCGGTGAGCGAATGCTCTTTTCAAAACACTGGCAGCAGGCTGGTTTATATCAAGCTCTATCAGAGAGCGATGACATCGAAAGAAGCTAACGTGAAAGCGCCGCCGATATCGACCGGTACCAAGAAGTTTTGAAAAGAGTATCGGTCGGCGGGCATAGCACCAGTTGGCAGTTTGCAAGTCAGCGGCCAATCTTTAACTCGCGCGCTGTAGCTGGAATAAAGAGTTCCGACAGATCGCGGCCGCGCCATAAAAAAGACACCGGCCATAATTTTTGCGCGGCGGTAAATTTTTGTTTTAATGCGCGATAAGAAATACCGAGCGCCGGATGCAGCGCGTCGCCGGCGATATCCGCCAGCGGCCACAACACGTATGCGTAATCGACAATATCCGCGCGCGGCAATGCAATGTTATCGACCACGCCATTTACATCGCCGTAAGTCAGTAAATCCAGATCCAGCGAGCGATCGCTGAATTTCGGCGTGTTGCCGCCGTGACCATTAGCGCGCTCGATGCCGCGCAATAACGCTACCAATTCACCAACCGATAATTCGGTATCGATACGCGCCACCAGATTAAAAAAAGCGGCGCCGCTGAAACCGATCGCCTCGCTTTCATACACCGGCGATAACAACACGTCGCCGAACTCGGCGGCCAGGCGATCCAGCGCAGCGGTAATATGCGCGCCGCGCTCGATGTTGCTGCCGATGCCGATAAAAACTTGCGTCACGCCGGTCGCTCTCCGCGTTCGATCAGTACGCCCACTTCGCGCGCCGCCGCTACGGCGGTTGGTTTCGCCAAACGCAGGCGCAACCAGGGCACATTAAATTCGCGCATCACCAACGCAGCGCACTGCTCGGCCAGCGCCTCGATCAGCAGAAAACTACCGCCGCCGACAAACTCGTTGAGACGTTGCGAAATCGCGGCGTAATCGAGCGTATCCGCAACATTTTCGCTGGCCGCAGCGCGCCGAATATCGGTCGCCATGTCCAGATCCAACAGTACCTGCTGTTTCGCGCGACGCTCCCAATCGTAAATGCCGATAACGGTTTCGATCTGCAAAGCGCGGATATATACAATGTCCATCATCTATTCCATCAAACCGCTGCCGGCAATTGCGTCAACGGCCAGCGCGCGCGCACCAATACCGCCAGCGGATCGCTCTGTCCCGCCAACAAGCGCTGGCAGCCGGCGTAGGCAATCATCGCGCCGTTGTCGGTACAAAACTCTGGCCGTGCATAAAAGGCGCGTGCCCCGATCGCCTGCAATTCGCTATCCAAACGCTGGCGCAGTTCGCGGTTGGCACTGACGCCGCCGGCCAGCACCAGCGTTTTCAGGCCGGTCTCGCGCAGCGCGCGCACACATTTAATTGCCAGCGTCTCGACCACTGCCGCCTGAAAGGACGCCGCGATATCGGCGCGCACCGCCGGATCGATCGCACCGGCACCACCATGCTCCTCGTTAAAAGTATGCGCGCGAACCAGCGTCAACACCGCAGTTTTTAAACCGGAAAAACTAAAATCGAGCCCGGGTCGATTGACCATCGGACGGGGTAGATCAAAGCGGGGGGTGCCGGTCGCTGCCAGCGCCGCCAGGTGCGGACCGCCGGGATACGGCAGACCGAGCATCTTGGCGCATTTATCGAAGGCTTCGCCGGCCGCATCGTCGAGCGATTCGCCGAGCAAGCTATACACGCCGACGCCATCGACCCGCACCAATTGCGTGTGGCCGCCCGATACCAGTAACGCCACCAGCGGCAAGCTCGGCGGCTCGGCCTCGAGCATCGGCGCCAATAAATGCGCCTCCATATGATGCACGCCAATCGCCGGCACGCCCCACGCATACGCGAGGCTGCGGCCGAAGCAAGCGCCCACCATAAGGGCGCCGACCAAACCCGGACCGGACGTGAAAGCTATACCATCGATCTGCTGCGGTTCGCACTGCGCATCGCGCATAACCTGTTGTACCAGCGGCAGGCATTTACGCACGTGATCGCGCGATGCCAATTCCGGCACCACGCCGCCGTACTCCTGATGCAATTCGATCTGGCTGTACAACACTTCCGCCAGCAGGCCGCGCTCGCTGTCGTAAATCGCTACGCCGGTCTCGTCGCACGAGGTTTCAATGCCAAGCACACGCATGCAGATCGATCGCTCAAAGGGGGAGCGCATCATATCGGCTGGCCGGCTATCTCGCCAACCGGTATTAGGGGCCGCTAATAGATCACAAGCCTGCGCGGGCTTTGCATTTCCTGCGGCCGAGGTTTAGAATGCGCGGCCTCCGGTAGCTGTCGCTGCCATTAATCAAATTTTCTAACCTTGGAAAGGTCGACGATGCCTTTTGTGAAGCTGAAAGATAACGAACCGTTCGACGTAGCGCTGCGCCGTTTCAAGCGCTCCTGTGAAAAAGCCGGCGTCCTCGCCGAAGTCCGTCGCCGCGAGTTCTACGAAAAGCCCACCACTGTACGCAAGCGCGAAGCCGCATCCGCCGTCAAGCGCCACCAGAAAAAACTGCAACGCGAAGCGAAAAAACTGCAACGTCCGTTCTAAGAGCGGATTGTCTCAAGGGCAAGCCCTTCTCGTTGAAGCGCCTGCCTCTACGCAACCAGGTTTCCGCTCACCATGGCTGACTTTCCGTTAAAAACAAGCCTCACCGAGGCCATGAAAGCAGCCATGCGGGCACAGGATAAAGCCCGGCTCAGCGCGATCCGCATGATCATCGCCGATATCAAGCGCATCGAGATCGATGAACGCATCGATGTCGACGACGCGCGCGCGTTAATCGTACTCGACAAAATCGCCAAGCAGCGCCGCGACTCGATCAATCAATTCCGCAATGCCGAGCGCCACGATCTGGCCGATAAAGAAGCCTTCGAGCTGTCGGTGGTCGAGGAATTCCTGCCGCAGCCACTGTCCGCCGACGAAATCGCCACCCTGATCGATGACGCCATCGCCACCAGCGGTGCGCAGAGCGCGGCCGATATGGGCAAGGTCATGGCACTGCTCAAACCGGCGATGCAGGGCCGCGCCGATATGTCGATCATCAGCAAACAAGTAAAAACCCGCCTCGGCTAAACGGGCGGTGGACAAAGTTTGTCGCCGCGCCGATCATATTCGCCACGTCAATTTTATTAGTAACACCACTCACACTCAGGACTAAACTCCACGCCTATGGCCGGTCGGATTCCGCAAGCTTTTATCGACGATTTGCTCGAGCGCGTCGATATTGTCGAGGTGATCGATCGCCGCGTGCCGCTTAAAAAAAGCGGCCGCAACTACAGCGCACGCTGCCCGTTTCACGACGAAAAAACCCCTTCGTTCAGCGTCGCCCCGGATAAACAGTTCTTTTATTGCTTCGGCTGCGGCGCCGGCGGTAATGCCATCGGCTTCGTCATGGACTACGACCGCGTCGATTTTCCGCAGGCGGTCGAAAACCTCGCGACGCTGGCCGGCCTCGAAGTGCCGCGCGAGCAGCAAACCGAAATACCGGCGCAGCAGCAAAAACAGCAGCGCGACCTCTATCAGATACTCGATGCAGCATCCCGCTTCTTCCGTGAACAGCTGCGCACCCATCCGCAGGCGGCGCGCGCGGTCGACTATCTCAAGCGGCGCGGCGTAACCGGCACCATCGCGCGCGATTTCGGCATCGGCTTCGCGCCGCCCGGCTGGGATAATTTATTAAAGGCGCTGGGCACCACCGAACACGACCGGCAACTGCTGCTCGATAGCGGCATGCTGGTCGTCAAAGAAGACGAGAACAAAACCTACGACCGCTTCCGCGATCGCATCATGTTCCCCATTCTCGACAGCCGTGGCCGCGTCATCGCCTTCGGCGGTCGCGTGCTCAACGACGACAAACCGAAGTACCTGAACTCGCCGGAGACCGCCGTCTTTCATAAGGGCCGCGAACTGTATGGCCTGTATCAGGCGCGCCGCGCGCAGCGACAATTGCAGCGCCTGGTGGTCGTGGAAGGCTATATGGATGTGGTCGCGCTCGCGCAGTTCGGCATTCCGTATGCCGTTGCGACGCTGGGCACCGCCACCAGCAGCGAGCATTTACAGAAAGTATTTCGCCATTGCCCGGAAGTGATCTTCTGCTTCGACGGCGACAAAGCCGGCCGCCAGGCAGCGCGTCGCGCTTTAGAAGCTGCCCTGCCGACCATGGAAGACGGCCGCCAGGCGCGTTTTCTATTTCTGCCCGAAGGCGAAGACCCGGACAGCCTGGTGCGCAGCAAGGGCACGGCGGCTTTCGAACAATTGCTGTCGACCGCGCAGCCACTCGGCGATTACCTGTTCGACAACCTGAGCACCGGCATCGATCTGAACAGCCTCGAAGGCCGCGCCCGCCTCAGCAAGCTGGCCGCGCCGATGCTGAACAAATTGCCGGAAGGCGTCTTCAAACAACTGATGCTCGACAGCCTGGCCAATCACACCGGTATCAGCAGCCAGAAACTGGAAACGCTGCTGCACGAGGCCGGCACGCTGGCCGCGCCGACGCCCGCTGTCGCGTCAGTGCCCGCGACGCCGCCGCGCCAACGGCCGACGCTGCCGCCGCGCACCGAAATCCTGCGCGACGCCACGCTCTATGCCACCGGCCTGCTGTTGCTGCATCCGCGTCTCGCCAAATTGGCGCCGTCGGCAACGCAGCTCGAACATTTGGCGGGCGAAGCGCCGACCCTGTTGCGCGATCTTTTGGAATTGCTCGATAAACGCCCGGAATCCAACACCAATGTGCTGCTCGGCCACTGGTATAGCGAACCGTGGCGCCATCACGTCGAAGAAGCCTTCAATCAGGTCAGCCTGTTACTGGAAACGCGCGATCAGTTGAACCTCGCGGCGGAGGAAGGGGTCGAATGTGAATTGGCCGACACCTTGAAATATCTGGAGCGCAGCCATATAGAGCAGAAGCTGGATACGCTGTTCGACAAATTTCAGCGCACCGACTACGCTGAGCTCAGCCCCCAGGAAATCCAGCAATTGCATCGACTGCTCGCTGAAAAAAACAGCAAATAGCCGCTGCGAAACATCTTTAGAACGAACGAATCGACCAACCAATTCCGGTTCTCCCTAGTCGGAGAATTGACCTTTGGTTTATAATGGTCGGCTATTTTTTACCTCTACCATGAGAAAACACCAGCATGAGTGATACGGATCAGCAGCAATCCCGGCTCAAAGATCTAATTGCCAAAGGCAAAGAGCAGGGATTTCTGACCTACGCAGAGGTAAACGATCACCTGCCGGAGGACATCTCCGATCCCGAACAGGTCGAAGACATCATTCAGATGATCAACGATCTCGGCATCCAAGTTTTCGAAGAAGCGCCCGATAGCGACACCCTGTTACTGGCCGACAACGAATCGCCGGACGACATCGCTGCGGCCGAAGCCGCCGCTGCGCTGGCCGCCGTTGAAACCGAAGCCGGTCGCACCACCGATCCCGTGCGTATGTACATGCGCGAAATGGGCACCGTGGAATTGCTGACCCGCGAAGGCGAAATCGTGATCGCCAAGCGCATCGAAGAAGGTATTCGCGAGCTGATGGCCGCCCTCGCCTTCTTCCCCGGCACCGTCAAAACCTTACTCGACGAATATGACAAAGTAGGACCGGAAGGTCGCCGTCTCGGCGATATTTTGGTCGGCTATCTCGATCCGGTTGCGGAAATCGCCCCGGCCACCGAAGAAATCCCGATCGAAGTGGAAGCCGCCGCCGACGATGAAGAAGAACCGGCCGCCGGCGCCACCGACGAAGACGAAGAAAGCACCGAGAGCGGCCCCGATCCGGAAGAAGCGCGCCTGCGCTTCACCGCGCTGCGCGACCAGTTCGAAAAGGTGGAGAAATCCATCAAGAAAAACGGCCGCTACAGCAAACAAACCGCGAAAGAACTGGTACAGCTCGGCGAAGTCTTCAAATTCTTCAAGCTGACGCCGCGCACCTTCGACCCGCTGACCGCGCGGGTGCGCGATACGCTGAACACCATTCGCGAATACGAAAAAGTCATCATGCAAATCTGTGTGCGCGAATGCGGCATGGAACGCAAACAATTTATCAAAGACTTCCAGGGCAACGAAGCCAACCTCGAGTGGGTCGATAAACACATCAATGCCCGCAAAGGTTACAGCAGCAAGCTGGCCCAGCAGAAAGACAACATTCTGCGCGCGCAGCGGCAAATCAAACAGCTGGAAGAAGATACCGATCTGACCATTTCCGATATCAAGGAAGTGAATCGCCGCATGTCGATCGGCGAAGCGCGTGCACGTCGCGCCAAGAAAGAAATGGTCGAAGCGAACTTGCGTCTGGTTATCTCGATCGCGAAAAAATACACCAACCGCGGCCTGCAGTTCCTCGACCTGATTCAGGAAGGCAACATCGGCCTGATGAAAGCGGTCGATAAATTCGAATACCGTCGCGGCTACAAATTTTCGACCTATGCAACCTGGTGGATTCGTCAGGCGATCACCCGCTCGATCGCCGACCAGGCGCGCACCATTCGTATTCCGGTGCACATGATCGAAACGATCAACAAGCTGAATCGTATTTCGCGTCAAATGCTGCAGGAGATGGGTCGCGAGCCGACGCCGGAAGAACTCGGCGAACGCATGGAAATGCCCGAAGATAAAGTACGCAAAGTATTAAAAATCGCCAAAGAACCGATCTCGATGGAAACACCGATCGGCGACGACGAAGATTCGCACTTGGGCGACTTTATCGAAGACACCACGATCTCCTCGCCGATCGACGCCGCCACCGGCGAAGGTCTGCGCGAAGCGACACGGCAAGTGTTGGCAGGATTGACGGCGCGCGAAGCCAAAGTACTGCGCATGCGCTTCGGCATCGACATGAACACCGACCACACCCTCGAAGAAGTCGGCAAACAATTCGACGTAACGCGCGAGCGTATCCGTCAGATCGAAGCGAAAGCGCTGCGCAAACTGCGCCACCCTTCGCGCTCCGATCATTTGCGTAGTTTCTTAGACGAATAATAAGTAGGTAAGATTGCTTCAGGCTTTCTCGACTCTGGTTAAGAAAGCCTGAACATAGGATGGCGTTGCCAGACAAGGCGCCGAATGACGAAACCAGGGAGTGTACATAAAGTACATGACCGCAGTTGAGGAATTCGGCAACGCAGTATGGCGACGCCAGCCGAAATTCAGGGGGCCTTTAGCTCAGTTGGTTAGAGCATCCGACTCATAATCGGCAGGTCCTGGGTTCAAGTCCCGGAAGGCCCACCATCTCCCCTACCACCACGTTCCAAAGCATACCGACAAGCCCCACAGCGCCTAGCTTTTTGCTTATACTGGCTTCCACCGCCTACCGAACAATACCCCCAGACGCGGGGGTATTGCGGGGGTAGATTTGGGGGTATCTCCGGGGGGCTGGGGGTATATGAGCAGAATTGGCATTGAAAAACTGACTGACGCCGATTGCCGCAACGCGTCACCAAAAGAAACTCGCTACAAGCTAGCCGATGGCGGCGGGCTGAATCTTTGGATTGAGCCTAGCGGCTCGAAATACTGGCGGCTGAAATACCGATTCGGCGGCAAAGAAAAAGTGCTAGCTCTGGGGGTGTACCCCACCGCCACACTGAAAGCTGCGCGCAAGGCCGCCAAAGAGGCCAGAGAGACGCTGGCGACAGACATAGACCCCGGCGAGATTAAGCGGCAAAAGAAACTGGCGCGCACGATAGGCAATGCCAATAGTTTTAGAGCCGTGGCGCTGGAGTGGTTTGAAAAAGAGAAGCCCCATTGGTCAGAGGGGCAGATCAAACGTGTCACCCGCTTCTTCGACAGCAATTTATTCCCCTGGCTAGGCAGCCGCCCCATTGGCGAGATCAACCCGCCAGAGCTTTTGGCCGTGCTACGCCGCACCGAAAGCAAAGGGACTATTGAAACAGCAAACCGCGCCAAACAAGTCGCCGGCCAAGTTTTCCGCTATGCCGTCGCCACCGGACGAGCCGAGCGTGACCCCACCCCCGACCTGAAAGGCGCTCTCGCGACCGCGAAGGTGAGGCACCACGCCGCCATCACCGATCCCAAAGCTGTTGGCAATCTTTTACGCGCCATCGACAGCTATCAAGGCACCCCAACTGTCACCGCAGCCCTCAAGTTGTCGCCGCTGCTGTTTGTCCGACCCGGCGAGCTGCGCCACATGGAATGGACCGAAATTGATTTTGACCAGGCACGTTGGGAAATCCCTGCTGAGAAAATGAAAATGCGACAGCCGCATATCGTGCCGCTCTGCCATCAAGCCATCGAAATACTGCGTGAACTAGAACCGATTACTGGCCGTGGGCGCTATGTATTTCCCAGCGCAAGAGGGGCAAGCCGGCCACTCAGCGAAAACGGCGTGCGCACTGCTCTGCGCACGTTGGGCTATAGCAACGATGTAATGACGCCGCACGGCTTTCGCGCTACGGCTCGTACGATTCTGGATGAAGTGCTGGGCTATCGCCCCGACTTAATTGAACATCAACTCGCACACGCAGTGCGCGACCCTTTAGGCCGAGCATACAACCGCACAACGCACCTGCCCGACCGCGAAAAAATGATGGCCGGCTGGGCTGATTATCTCGACACGCTCAAAGCTGGGGGCAATGTCATACCGTTGCGGAGGCCTCAAAAATGAGCCGACGCCGTAAGCCACTACCAAAGCTTTCTGTCGTGGCTAGGTTTGAGAACGGCTACGAGCACCGAGAGTCACTGGCAGCGAATCTGTTAAAGCAGCATGCGCAGGCCGTGCGCGATCTGGACCGCGCCGAATGGCTGCGCAAAAACTTACCCGACGATTTGACCGAGAAATGGACGCTCCTGAACGAGGCCAACGAACTGGAGTGCGCTGCCAACGCCATCATCAAGCGACTGACTGACCAAATAAACGAGATAGCTGCGTACGCCGCCCAACAAGACCACCGAAACCAAAAGACTTCTGAAGCGTGCTCCAGGTCTGGCGACATAACCCGGAAAGATATTGAAATAGCCCATGCCAAAGCCGCCGAGAAACTGGGCCGAAGGCCCACCAGCTCCGAAATTTTGAAACACTGGCCGCACCCCAACCCACCAATCCTCAGACACATCCAGCAACTGCGCAAAGAGCGTAACGAAAATCTTGAAACAGCCCATGCCATAGCCACCAAGAAACTGGGGCGAAGACCAACCGACGCGGAAATTTTGAAGCACTGGCCGGACGACGGCCACCCGCCACCGGTCGACTACATTCAGCTACTGCGTAAAGAGCTGGACCTGACCTAACAACGAAGCACGTAGGGTGTTCGCCACCTAATCCCAACTCCGCCGCAACATGTCGAGAAGCGCCGCCCCAAGCTGGCGCCTTCCAACCACCGGCAGGAGTTCACACCATGGCACCACTCGCTGGCACCACCATTCTGCGTCGCCCTGAGGTTGAGCGCCGCACCGGCCTCAGCCGCTCGACGATTTACGAAAAAATGAAGGCCGGCACCTTCCCGACCGCTATTCCACTGACGTCGCTTTCGGTCGGATGGTCGGAATTTGAGATTGATGCGTGGATTGCCGAGCGTATCGCTGAGCGTGACACCGGGGTGCAGCAGGGGGTGGCTCATGATTGACCTGACCCGCGCGCCGAAAAGGGCGTTTATAAGCTCGAATCCCGCCAAATCTGAAATTTTACGCGATGCAGGGCTTGGCTCCCACGATGCTCCGATTCCAGACGGCGCAGAATTACTGAGCAAGGTTGAAATATTCATTCGCCGGTTTTGTGTTTTACCGTCCGAATCTGACTACGTTGCTACTGCGCTGTGGGTTGTGCACGCGCACATGGTTGAGCACTTCGATACCTCACCACGACTGGCCGTGCTCAGCCCAGAGCCTGGCAGCGGAAAGACGCGCGCTCTGGAAGTTTTGGACCTGCTGACCCCCAACACCATGTTTGTTTTTTCCGCCAGCCCCGCCGCGATCTTTCGCACGATAGCAGTCGAGCAGACCACTCTGCTGTTTGATGAAAGCGACACGATTTTTGGGCGGCAAGGAAAAGACGACCAGAACGAAGATCTTCGCGCACTGTTAAACGTCGGCTACAGGAAAGGGGCAACCATTCCGCGCTGCGTCGGGTCTCAGCACGAGGTTCAGCGCTTTAACGTCTTCTGTGCAGTTGCGCTCGCGGGGTTGGGCGATCTGCCCGACACGGTTATGACTAGGTCAATTGTCGTGCGAATGCGCCGCCGCGCACCGCACGAGTGTGTTGAGCCGTTTCGCCTGCGGGAGCAGGAACACCAAGGGCATGCGATTCGCGATCAACTGGCAGCCTGGGCCGATCACGCAGGGAAAGAGGCCGGGGCCGCTTGGCCAGTGCTACCCTCCGGCGTGGTCGATCGCGCTGCCGAGGTTTGGGAGCCTCTCATTGCTGCTGCAGATGCAGCGGGCGGCTGCTGGCCGGATCGCGCCCGCGCAGCCTGTGTCGAGATTTGCGGCGGGCTTGGCACTCGTGGTCAAAGTCTGGGAGTGCGGCTGCTGATGGATTTGAAGCTGATCTTTGG
>DATIED010000079.1:0-2745 GCA_035455965.1 Spongiibacteraceae bacterium | reverse complement strand
CCCAAACCCGGCACCAACCAAAATGCGGTGGCGAGCACACCCAGCACTGCGCCGAAGGTGTTGCCGGCATATAGCGCGGCGATAGAGCGCCCATCGTCATGCCAGGCCGCCGTTATCCGCGCCATCGCGGGTAGCGTCGCGCCCATCGCAACGGTCGCGGGCAGCAGCAATAAAAAAGTGCCGCAGAATGCCACGGTCCATTGCCAGAGCGGCGCGGGTTTTACGCCGATAATTTCCAGCAGGTACGCGCTGCACGGCGACATGATCAGAATCAGCACCAGACCCCACAGCCCAATGAGCAATTCGCACAGCGCGTACCAGAGCGTTGGGCGCTGACTCTTTTCGATCAGCGTACCCAGCGTCAACGCGCCCACCGCCAGGCCGCCGAAGAAGGCGGTCACCACCGCCAGCACACCCGCGGCTTCGTGACCAAGCCACAACGAGGATTGCTGCGTCCAGACTATTTGATAACCCAGACCGGCAAAACCCGATGCCATCATTAGCAGTAACGCCGCACGCGTGTGCGGCCGAGTATCGATAGGTGGGTTGGCAGCGCGCACGATCAGCCGCCGAAGCGGACCACATAGCCCCAGGAATCCAATTGGGTCGGGATGGCGTTGAAGGCCAGCGAAATACGCCGCTCGCCGCGATTCGGAGGCACCGCGTGCAATAGATAGCTGGGAAACAACACCATATCGCCGGGCTGCGGTGCGGGGCTAATCCATTTATCGGCGTTGAACTCGGTGGGCGTCATGCCTTTGTGATCGTTCCTGAATAAAAAGTCGCTGCCGCCCGGCGACTTCATGAACACGGTCTGCGACTCCGCATGGGTCGGCGTCAGATACACCACGCCAGAGATAAAACTGTTGGCATGGTTGTGCATCGCTTGATGGCCACCCTGCTCCAGCACATTCACCCACATCTCTTTCAATGACCAACCGAGGCGCTCGCCGAATAACTGCGCACCGAAATCGACCAGCTTGGGAGTGATCAGCGCAGCAGCTTCGATAAATAAGGGACTATCGCCCGGCTGCAGCATCTCGGTGTGCGTCAGACGCGGCGAAGTATTGTTATCGCGCACAGCGCGCGCGGCGAAGTGCTCGATCAAGCCATCCAGTAATGGATCACTGAGCACAGCTCGAGCGCGCATAAAAGGTGTAGGGAAAAGACCGATGATTTCATCCATTTTTTTATTGTCACGCAAAATCGTTACAAAACCGTGACCGAAGTAAACCGACGCCTCGCAGCGAACAACAGAATCTTCGCTGCACGCACTTATCATTTAAGTGTAACGATTTGGCAACAGGACACGCCTACCATGATTTCGGGAGTTCGGGTTTGTATCGTCGAGACGTCCGATCCACCCCATCGTAGTGAGAAACGAAAAGCGAGACACGAGAATCGAGAAACGAAAAGAAACGTCGCGCGCCTGGCGCGCAGGTGTACTAAACAACCATTCAGAAGGGGACGAAGTCATGAAGCTCAAATTAATTTCTGCTCTGGCCGCAGGCATCCTGTCCGCAGCGCCAGCATTCGCGGTGACCGTGGATTTCCAAGGTGCCGGCGATTACAACTTTGTACAAGACTACTACAATGGCGGCACCAACGATGCCGGTGCCTCAGGTATCAATTACGGTATTTCGTTCGGGCTCGACGCGCTGGTCGTAACCAACGATGCGTTTTTCACTTACTACGATAATGCCCCGAATCCCGGCGCACTGTCGGCGGTGGGTGCAGACTCTGCGATGAACGTAGCTGCCGGATTCAGCGGCGCGGTATCGTTCCATTACTCGGCCACTGAAAACACCTCGGTAACCGTGTATTCCGGACTGAACGGCACCGGCACGGCACTGGGTACCTTTCTGTTGTCGGCTAACGATGGCGCATGCACGGATATCGCTTATTGCAGCTGGGATTTCGCTTCGCTGAATCTGACCGACGTAGCGCACTCGATCCAATTCAATAGCACTGTGGGCGTGGCCGGCTTCGACAACATCACTATCGCACCGGTACCCGTTCCGGCGGCCGGCTGGATGATGCTATCGGCCCTCGGCGGTCTCGGTACCGTAGTGCGTCGCAGACGCAAGGCGTAAGTGCGTCGCAGACGTAAGGCGTAATTAAAAAACTACGCGTTAAAACACTGCGCTCGACTTTATGCGTCGAGCGCGGCTTTCAATTTAATGCTATTAAAAAATGCTACAGATGCAGCGCATCTTCAATGGCGGTCAATAGAACTTGATCGTCGAGCGGTTTGCATAAATATGCCGAAGCGCCCGCCTGCAAACAACGGGCTCGCATCTCCGGTTCGTCGTGCGCAGTGATGATAATCGTGGGTAATTTCGCGCCGAGCTGCGTTAAACATTGCATTAGCTCGAGACCGTTCAGGCCCGGCATTTGCAAGTCCAGCACGATACAAGCCGGCGGCTCGGAACGCCATACCGAGAGAAATTCCTGCGCCGATGCGTACGCCCGCGCGGTCATCCCCACAGAGCGCAACAGACGTAGCAGCGCCTTACGAATTTGCGCTTCGTCATCGATGATCGCAATGGAAAAGTTAGGCTTAAGCATGCGGATTTTATAGCAGAAGCCAACTACCGATGTTATTGGACCTTAGTCTTATAGCGCACGCCTAACGGGGGTAGGTGCGGTCAGCCGCGTCGCCATACGCACCAATTCGGCTAAACTCTGCGCCTGCATTTTTTGCATCATATGGCCGCGTTGAACCTTGATGGTTTTCTCCGCCGT
>DATIED010000078.1:0-3799 GCA_035455965.1 Spongiibacteraceae bacterium | reverse complement strand
TTTATGCACATAAGCAAAAAAGAACCCCTCGCGCGCTGCATTGTCGTCGGCGCGCAGCGCCAATGTGCCGCTGCCCGGCTCGACATACCAGCGCGTCATCGCGGCGGGGGTGCCATCGCTGAATTGTATTTTCCACACCGGCAGGCGTTTGTTGATAAAACCATATTCGCCGCTGAACTTATCGACAATTTCGGCGCTGGCCGGCGCGGTGGCGGTTTGCGAAAAATGACGCGCTAATTCCACCGCTTTGTCGCGCTCGGCATCGATCAGCGGCAGGCCACTATCGGTGGCTATGCAGTTGGTCGCGATTATCGATGAGGTTGGCGTCGTTTGCGGCGGCGTTGCATGGTGTGCATGCTCGTCGCCGGCTGCCTTCATCGCCGTCGCTATGCGATAACAGGCGGTGCCGTGCACGCGCATTAATGTAAAGGCGGATGGGGGTTGCCGAGCGCTTAATTCGCGCGTTAAAAACGTGTCGGTTATCGCCGGATACGTTTTTTTATCGGAGAACACTTCGCTCTGCAATAAATGCCAGCTACCGCTGACACTGAATGAAAGCGTGGTCAGCGAAACCAGTAGCGCCAGGCGCCGATGCCAGCGTCGAAGCGGAGCGCGTTGTAGACGCGTCGTTGAATTTTTTAAGCGGAAGAACAGGCAAAGCCCGGCTGCCGCGGTGGCAAAGGTGGCGCTAAGCAGAACCAGCATCAACGGCAGACGCAGCCATGCCACGGGCTCAAGGAAAGCAAAGTCGTGCATATTGCGAAACGTCGTTTGCAGGGCGCGCTTGCGATTATCGACGATGGTCGCCAGGCGATTGCCATGCGTATCGACATAGATGGTCAGACCGTCGGCGCGCTCGAAACGCGCGCGCCATACAGGCAGCAAGTGATTGACCCACAGATAGTCGGCGTCGAAATCGGTTACTTCGTGCAATTCTTGCAGGCGTGCGGTCGACTCGCCGCTGAAATGTCGTGCCAGTAGTTCGGCGTGCTGAGCTTCGCCGCTTGGTATTTCGCTGCCGTCGTCGGCGGCAAAATAGCGTGCCGTATTATTATCGATCTGCACACGATAGGCGGTGCGGCCGGGCAATACTGCTACGCTGGCCGCCGAGAATTGTTCGATCGCATGTCGATGCAGGGCTTCGGCCAGCGGCAGCGCCGCCGCGGGCAAGGTCGCATTGGGCGCTATGTTTTGTAGCGGCTGCGGCTGCGTGCGACTCATGATTGGGTGCAATAGTCCCGATGCGGCGAACATCAATACTGCGATGCATGCGATAACGCCCAGCCAGCGGTGCAAGAGCAATAAATTCTTCATAAATGATTATGTCGGGGATAAGGGGATCGGGCGTTACGGTGAGCAGGGCGCGGCCGACGATTATAATTCGGCGGCGTGCAGTTTAAACGACGCTGCCTGGTTACCCCATGCGACAAGATGTCGCGGGGCGCGGCAAAGGATGGTAATTTGGGCCTTTCGCCAGTTCGGGCAGCCGGTCGATGGAGGTTTTATGAGCGTAATCAACCCCGCCGTCTCGATACAACGCGCCGACTATGGCGAAGCTCGACACGCCGCCGATATTTTACGGTTGATGGATGAGTATGCGCGCGACCCGATGGGCGGCGAGAAGCCGCTGGGCGATGACGTAAAGGCGCGGCTGGTAGCCGCACTCGCGACTTGCGCCGGTGCAGTCAGCTTTATTGCCTACAGCGGCGATGAAGCGATCGGTCTGATCAACTGTTTCGAAACATTATCGACATTTCGCGCCTCGCCACTGCTCAATATTCACGATGTCATCGTCGCCGCCAGCTGGCGCCGCCGCGGTATCGCGCGCTTATTGTTCGGTGCGGTCGAGTTGTTTGCGCGCGAGCGTCATTGCTGCAAATTGACGTTGGAAGTATTGGAGGGCAATACTCATGCACAGGCGTTGTACCGCGATTTGGGATTCAGCGGTTACAGTCTGACGCCGGAGACGGGCTATGCGTTATTTTGGCAGAAGAAACTGTGAAAGTTTTAGCTTAAGCATCGTTCTCGGTCGAAAGCGTTACATCGGGAAAACCTTCCGAGTCGATGATCACTGCAATATCGATTGGCCGACAGCACACTTCGCAATCTTCGATATAGCGTTGCTCCGGCTCCGAGCAATCGATCAGCAACTCGATGGTTTCGCCGCAATAAGGACATTGTTGACTAACGGATTCTAAATTCATCGAGCTTTCCTGTTGTTTTCTATCCAATTGCATTTCGTTGTTTGGGCTGTCACATCGCCCTGTTTATTGTTGCAGTAACTCGGTGTAGCGGCGCTGCATTTCCTCCGGCGTCAGCGCTTCGATGCTGTGACCGATGCTCCAGCGATGGCCGAATGGATCGATCACCGAGCCCGAGCGCTCGCCATAGAAATGATCCTGCGCTGCCATTTCCAATTTTGCACCGGCGGCGACGGCTTGCTGCAATACGGCATCGGCATCATCGACATGCAAGTGCAAGGTCACTGCACCACTGTTACCGGCATTGGGGCCGTGCATGCCATATTCCGGAAATTCATCCGATAGCATCAGGGTCTTGCCGTTAAAATCCAGTTCGGCGTGGCCGATCCGGCCGCTCGGCTCTACCAGTCGAAATTTTTCGGTGGCGTCGAATGCGGCGCGATAAAAATCGATAGCTTTGTTGGCATCGTCGACGCGCAGATAGGCGAACAATTCATGGATGGCCATGGCGAGACCTCAACGCTGTATCTGTTGTGCGAGTTTTGGTTTGATCGTCGGCCAATCGTGCGCGACGATACTGAATAATACCGAATCGCGGACGCGGCCGTCGCGCATGATCATATGACTGCGCAATATGCCTTCCTGCTGTGCGCCGATGCGGGTGATAGCATTGCGCGATTTTTCGTTTAATACATCGGTGAGCAATTCGACGCGGTTGCACTGCCAGATTTCGAATGCATGCCGCAACATCAGGTATTTAGCTTCGGTATTGATATACGAGCGCTGCCGCGACTGCGCGATAAAGGTGAAACCGATTTCGAGCCGTTTATGGGCGGCCTCGATGCATCGAAAGCGCGTGCTGCCGACGATTGCACCGCTGATTTTATCGATCGTGACGAACGCCAGCTCGCGCCGCTGTTGAAAAGCTGTTTCGGCAGCATCGAAAAATTTATCCAGATCGTTCGGGTGCGGCACTACGGTGACGGGTATTTTCCATAACTCGCCGTCTTCGATAACTGCGGCCAGCCCGGCAGCGTGTTGTTGCGCCAATGGTTCGAGCCGAACTCTCAACCCTTCCAATACAACTTTTTCGATGTCCATATAGAGCAGTTCTCTTCTTTGCCAAGTCTGTTTCGCTTGAGTCTAACAAAATTGGCAGAGGAGCGGTGGGGCGTGGTGCCTTAGAGTGTGGTGGGGACGTGAGCGCGCAAGGACGCGCGCGCGAGCCTAACATGGATGTTTGTCGTAGGCGTTCCCCAAGCGCGAGCTGATCTTATTTTTGGTTTAACTTATTAGCTGGGAATGTTGGCGCTATAAAAACGATTCAGCTGCTCGATAATATCCGCGGCACCGTGGTCGTTGATGATCACTTTGCAATCGGGCGCCGGCACTTCAAAGTCGGCGCGCAAGGCAGCGGCGCTTTCAATGGTTATGCCCGCGCTGCGCTTATTGATGCGTCGAAAAATGACCGCATCGGCAGCCGTCACGCAGATCAACTCCATATGCGGAATATGCGCGAGTAAATAATCGCGATGGTGTTGTTTGTAAACGGCCTGCGTGACGACCAGTTTTGGATGCTGTTTTTGCAGCTGTAAAAT
>DATIED010000077.1:0-4751 GCA_035455965.1 Spongiibacteraceae bacterium | reverse complement strand
CGGGCTTCCCGGAAATGATGGATGGCCGCGTAAAAACGCTGCACCCCAAAGTGCACGGCGGCATTCTCGGGCGGCGTGGCCAGGACGATGCGGTGATGGCGGAGCACGGCATCAAACCGATCGATATGGTAATCGTCAATCTGTACCCCTTCGAACAAACCGTGGCGAAGCCAAATTGCAGCCTGGAAGAAGCGATTGAAAATATCGATATCGGCGGTCCGACCATGGTGCGCGCTGCGGCGAAGAATAACGCTTTCGTCGCCATTGTCACCAACACTGCAGATTACGCTGCGCTATTGACGGAAATTCAAAATACCGGCGGCGCAATCGCGCAGCAAACGCGTTTCGATCTGGCGATCAAAGCTTATGAACACACCGCCGCGTACGACGGCGCCATCGCCAATTATTTTGGCCGTCTGGTGCCCGGCGGCAGCGAGCATTTCCCGCGCACATTCAATCTGCAATTTCATAAAGCGCAGGATTTACGCTACGGTGAAAACCCGCATCAGAATTCGGCATTCTATCGCGAACAAAATCCTCGCGAAGCAAGCATCTCTACAGCCACGCAATTGCAGGGCAAGGAATTGTCCTACAACAATATTGCCGACACTGACGCCGCGCTCGAATGCATTAAACAATTCGCCGAGCCGGCCTGCGTGATCGTCAAACACGCCAACCCCTGCGGCGTCGCCGTAGCACAGACACTGCAACAAGCCTACGAACTCGCTTATGCCACCGACACCGAATCGGCGTTTGGCGGGATCATCGCATTCAATCGCGAATTGGATGCAGCGACCGCGCAACTGATCGTCGATCGCCAATTTGTCGAAGTGATCATCGCGCCGAGCGTAGCCGCCGATGTCGGCGCTATCGTCGCCGCCAAGAAAAACGTTCGGCTACTGATTTGCGGACAGTGGAATAATTCACTGGCCGATTTCGATTACAAACGCGTCAACGGCGGTCTGCTGGTACAGGATCGCGATTTGGGTGTAATCGGTGCCGACGATTTAAAAATCGTCACTAAACGGCAACCCACAGCAGCGGAAATCAGCGATTTATTATTCGCGTGGAAGGTCGCCAAATTCGTTAAATCGAATGCTATTGTCTATTGCAAAGACGGACGCACCATCGGTGTCGGTGCCGGCCAGATGAGCCGCGTCAACTCCGCGCGCATCGCCGCCATTAAAGCCGAACACGCCGGCCTGCCGGTAGCCGGCGCAGTGATGGCATCGGACGCATTCTTTCCGTTTCGCGACGGCATCGATAATGCGGCCAAAGTCGGCATCAGTTGCGTCATTCAGCCCGGCGGCTCGATGCGCGATGAGGAAACCATTGCCGCGGCGGACGAACACGGCATGGCCATGGTATTTACCGGCATGCGCCACTTCCGTCACTAAAGAGTCGCCATTAAAGAGACGTCATTAAGAGTCGCCACCAGCGGCCGCCATTAATAATTTTCCGCGCCGGTCGTTTAAATAAAATGATCGCAATGCCACGCAGCTGACAACAAGGGTCGACTATGAAAGTGTTAATTATCGGCAACGGCGGTCGCGAACATGCACTGGCCTGGAAAGTCGCGCAGTCGCCGCGCGTCGCTGCGGTTTTTGTAGCGCCCGGCAACGCCGGCACCGCGCGCGAAGCCAAAGTGCAAAACGTCGCCATCGATACCATGGATCTTCCGGCACTGCTGGCTTTTGCGCAAGACAACCGCATCGATCTGACTATCGTCGGGCCCGAGGCACCGCTGGTGGCCGGCATCGTCGATTTATTCGAGGAGCATGGCCTGCGTTGCTTCGGACCGCGCAAAGGCGCCGCGCAACTGGAGGGATCGAAAGCCTTCACGAAAGATTTTCTGGCGCGCCACAACATCCCTACTGCCGCCTATCAAAATTTCACGGAGTTAGAGCCCGCGCTCGCTTATCTGCGCGCGCAGGGCGCACCGATCGTCGTAAAAGCCGATGGACTGGCTGCTGGTAAAGGCGTAATCGTCGCGGAAAATCTGGCCGAAGCCGAAGCGGCGGTGCGCGATATGTTATCCGGCAACGCGTTTGGCGATGCCGGTTGCCGCGTCGTGATCGAAGAGTTTCTGACCGGCGAAGAAGCCAGCTTTATCGTCATGGTCGACGGCGAACATGTATTGCCGATGGCCACCAGCCAGGATCACAAACGGGTTGGCGACGGCGATACCGGGCCCAACACCGGCGGCATGGGTGCGTATTCACCGGCGCCGGTAGTCACCGAAGAAGTGCATCGCCGCGCGATGGAACAGGTCATTCTGCCGACGGTGCGCGGCATGGCTGCGGAAGGCAACACCTATACCGGCTTTTTGTATGCTGGCCTGATGATCGATAGCGCCGGCAATCCAAAAGTGATCGAATACAACTGTCGCTTCGGCGATCCGGAAACACAGCCGATCATGCTGCGCCTGTTATCCGATTTAACCGAGCTGTGCGACGCTGCGCTCGATCGTCGACTCGATCAAGTCAGCGCCACCTGGGACGCGCGACCCGCACTCGGCGTAGTAATGGCGGCCGGCGGTTATCCCGGCACTTATAGTAAAGGCGATATCATCGATGGCCTGCCGCAGCAGGAGTCGACCGAAGCTAAAGTATTTCACGCCGGCACCGCGCTTACCGATGATGGCCAGGTCGTCACCAATGGTGGCCGCGTCTTGTGCATAACGGCATTGGGCGATACCGTAGCGAGCGCGCAGCGCAGCGCTTACCAACTCGCTGCACAAATCGATTGGCGCGGTGGCTTTTACCGCCGCGATATAGGTTACAGAGCTATCGCCAGGGAGTAGGTTATGCAGCAGGGCAACAAATCGCAGCCAAGCTTTTTTGCCGCGTGCGGGTTGTATTTGTTGCTAGGCTGGACTGTCGCCGCAGGCGCGGCACCGACCGTCGATGTCGGCGCCGATTTTCAGGCTCTGGATCTGACCACTGCGGTCGATGTACTGGAGGACCCTGACGGTTCACTGACGCCGAGCGAGTTATCGCAGTCGCCCTACGCGGAGGCCTTTCAACCCGCCAATGGCTCGCTACAGCGCAGTAAAGCGACCTCGGTCTACTGGCTGCGCTTTGCCATCTATAACCCGCTACCGGAAATTCGCGCGCTGACGCTGCAGACGCGCACGCGCAAATTCGCCAGTTTCATCGTTTATCGCAGCGACGGCCGCGAGCTCAGTGCCCACCCAATCCCCAAGTTCCAACTGTTGATACCCGAGACGACGCAGCAAATGTTTTACCTGCGCGTCAGCCCCGACGGCTTGCCGGCGATTCAACTGGAGTTGCGCACGCTCGACAATTATTTACAAACCTATCGCTACAAAACCTGGTTCGATGGCGTGCGGCTCAGCAGCCTGACTATCTTGATCGTGCTGAGCCTGACCGCGCTATTGTTCACGCGCGACGCCGCGTATTTATGGCTGGCGGCCTACGGCTTTTTTATTCAGGCCTATCAAATTCTCTATATCCCGGAGTTCGGCCCGTCCATTTTTAACATCGACGGTCGCTGGGGTGCGTTTTTACCGCAGGCGAGTTTACTGCTGGCAAGCGCCTGCAGTATTCGGCTCGCACAGATATTTCCGGTATTTTCCGGCGCCACCGCCACCTTGCGTCCCTGGCTCTACGTTCCGCTCGCCACCAATTTACTTGCCATACCCCTGCTATTCATTGCACCGAACCTGGAGCAAGTGGATATCACCATGCTGCTGATTTCCGCGACGACGGTGACAGCCATCGCCGCTGCGCTTTATACCTTCCTGATGACGCACCAGCGACAACTATTGAGTTACGCGCTGATCCGCCTATGCATGGTGCTGGCAGTGACCGGCGGCACACTGGTTTTATACTCGGCGAGCAGCACCAAACCGTTGGTTTCGAGCCTGTTGCCATTGGCAATGGCGGCGGAGTTACTCGGCCTGCTGGCACTTTTATTCAAATGCAGCTTTGAAAAGATGCAGGCGCAGGCACAGCGCGATCGGCAAATCGCCGCGCTGGAAGCCGAGGGACGCAGCCGCACCGAAATGATTGCGGAGATGGGACATCGCATCCGCACCCCGGTCAGCGGCGCACTGGGTATGCTGGAAATGTTGCAGGAGACGCCGCTCACCGCCACGCAACTCGATTACACCCATACCATCCGCCGCGCTGGCAACGAACTGCTCAATGTGGTCAACGATTTGGCCGATATGCGCAATGTGGTGGTGCAATCCACCGAGTTGCAGCAGACCTCATTCGATCCGCTCGCGCTGGTCGCTGATTGCGCCGATGGTTTCCGCGGGCTCGCCGGCGCGCACAATTTAGAGTTGATCAGCGATCCGGCCCCGGAGTTATCCGCTTATGTCAGCGGCGATCCGACGCGGCTGCGGCAAATCGTGCTGCAACTGTTGCATCACGCGGTAAGCCAGTACGAAGGCGGCGAAATCGTCGTGCAGATTCGGCCGGCGCAAAAAAACTGGCTGCGTTTTCAAATCGAAGTGCACGGCCAACGCGCGCAGACTGCGGTCAGCGACATGGATCGCCGCCTCAATCCGCCGCATAGCGCCGGCGTCCGACTGGCTATCGCCCGCCAGCTCACCGACAAACTCGGCGGCCAGCTCGATATCAGCGAAACCACCGCCGGACTCTGGACCGCCTGCTTCGCGCTGCCGCTGCCGGCAACCAACCGCCAGCACGTGGCCACCGCCGAACAACATCTATCGCTGCGCACGAAACAATTGCTGGTCGTCGACGACAGCGCCACCTTCT
>DATIED010000076.1:0-11105 GCA_035455965.1 Spongiibacteraceae bacterium | reverse complement strand
ATCGCTTACTCTTCGACTTCGTCTGCGACGTCGTCTTCAGCGTCATCTTCCAGCTCGTCCGCCGAATCATCGCGACGGCCTTCGCCTTCCTCGCGACGATCGCTGCGGTTACGGCGCTCGCGGTTCTCTTTTTCAGCTTTCAGGATAAAGGACTCTTCGACAGTCGCTTCATCGCGCAGCAGAACCATGTTACGCAGCACGGCATCGTTGTAGCGGAAGGCAGTGCCCAATTCCTCTACAGCTTCTTGGCTGGCTTCGATATTCATCAGGATATAGTGCGCTTTGTGCACTTTATTGATCGAGTAGGCGAGCTGACGGCGACCCCAATCTTCCAGACGGTGGATTTTGCCGCCGTCCTTTTCGATGGTTTGCTTGTAGCGTTCGATCATTGCGGGCACTTGCTCGCTTTGATCGGGATGGACCAAAAACACGATTTCGTAATGACGCATAGCGGCTCCTTACGGGTTATAGCCACTCACTGCCTCGAATAACCGAGCGCGATGTGGCAAGGAGTAAAGTGAACCAGCGCATCAGCTGTATCAGCTAAAGAGCCAGCCCACAGAAAAAGAGGCGCGATTTTAGGCAAATGATGGGCGGGATGCAAGGACTTCCTTAGTTCCTCACCCCCGACCCCTGTCTCGCCGGCGAGACGGGCAATCTATCGTTCTATTTATGTTGCTTACGGTTACTGCTGTTTATGGCGCGACCGCACGCTCGGCGTCGACGCCACCGGCAGACGCTGGCGCACCGCTTCAAACAGACACACACCGGCCGCGACCGATACATTGAGACTGCTGACTGTGCCGGCCATCGGCAATTTCACCAGATAATCGCAGTGCTCGCGAGTCAGGCGGCGCATGCCGCTGCCCTCGGCACCCATCACCAGCGCGATCGGGCCGCTGAGATCCTGCTCGTACACGGTATTCTCTGCCTCGCCGGCGGCACCGACGATCCATACACCCTGCTGCTGCAAATCGCGCAAGGTGCGCGCGAGATTGGTGACCTGAATAAAAGGCACGACCTCGGCGGCGCCGCTGGCCACTTTGCGCACCACCGGCGTCAGGCTCGCGGCCTTGTCGCGCGGCGCGATCACGGCATCGACCCCGGCCGCTTCGGCGCTGCGCAGACAGGCGCCGAGATTGTGCGGATCGGTGACGCCGTCGAGCACCAGCAATAAAACATTCGGATTGCGCTCGACGATCGCCTCCAGATCGGCCTCGCGATACTCGAAGCCCGGCGTCAAATGCGCGACCACACCCTGATGCCGGCCCGGCAACTGATTCATCTCGGCCTTCGGCACCCACTCGATGCGCACGCCGGCAGCCTCGGCCGCATCGAGTAAATGCTGGCCGCGCTGATCGACTTTACCTTCCTGAACCTGCAATACCGCGATGCGTTCGGGCACGCGGGCGATGACCGCCGCGACCGCGTGAATACCGTAGACCAAATTGTCATCGGACATCGATTAGCTCCTTAACGACGACGGCGCGTGCGCGGCTTCGGTTTGTCGCCGCTCGGATCATTGGATTTTGGTGCGCCGCCGGACGCTTTCGCAGCGGGCTTTTTCGCGACGGCCTTTTTCGCAATGCCACTGACCGGCGATTTATTCGGCTTATCCGTTTTCGCCCTGGAGGGCGCGCCGTCTTTTTTCTGTCCGGGACCTTTCTTCTGTTCGCGGCGCTCATTGCGCGAAATGCCGCCGATCAACTCCAGATCGACTTTGCGATCATCGAGATTGACGCGCGCCACTTTCACCTGCACGCGATCGCCGAGCTGATAGAAGCGTCCGCTCTTCTCGCCGACCAGGCGATGCTTGGTGGCATCGTAGTGATAATAATCGCTTTCCAACGCGCTGATATGTACCAGCCCTTCGACATACAACGACGACAACTCGATAAATAAACCGAAGTTAGTCACCGCCGTCACAGTGCCTTCGAATTCATCGCCGACGCGATCCTGCAAATATTCGCACTTCAGCCACGCCATCACATCGCGCGTCGCTTCATCCGCTCGACGTTCAGTCGCCGAGCACAATTCGCCGAGCGCGCTTAAATCTTTCGCTTCGTACGGGTAGATTTGCGCCTTCGGCAACGGCTCGACATTTTCCGCCGGCCGCAAACTTTTGCGCGAACCGCGCAGCCAGCTCATCACGCCGCTCTCGCCGCCGCCGTGCAACAGGAAGCGAATCGCGCGATGCACCAGCAGATCGGGGTAGCGACGAATCGGCGAAGTGAAATGCGTATACGCCGGATAATTCAAACCGAAGTGCCCGTCGTTCTGCGCGGTATAGCGCGCCTGGCTCAGCGAGCGCAGCATCACCGTTTGAATCACGTTTAAATCCGGCCGCTCCTGTACCATTTCGAGCAGCTTCTGATAATCGCCCGGCGTCGGTTTATCGCCGCCGCCGAGATTCAAACCCAGCTCGCCGAGAAATTGCCGCAGCGATTTCAGGCGCTCGGTCGGCGGCCCTTCGTGCACGCGGTACAGCGCCGGCAGTTTTAATTTCTCCAGCAATTTCGCCGTGGCGACGTTGGCCGCCAGCATGCACTCTTCGATCAATTTATGCGCATCGTTGCGCACTACCGGCACGATGCGTTCGATTTTGCGATCGCTGCTGAACACCACCTTGGTTTCGACCGTTTCGAAATCGATCGCGCCGCGCGTCTCGCGCGCCGCCCGCAAGGCACCGTATAAATTGTGCAGATTTTTAATATGCGGAAATACTTTGCTGTAGTTGTCGCGCCACTTGTCGCTGTCGGGATGCTTATCATCGAGCATCGCCGCGACGATGTTATACGTGAGCCGCGCCTGCGAATGCATGACGCCCTCGAAGAACACGTAACTATCCAGCGAGCCGTCTTTGCCGATGGTCATTTCGCAGACCATACAGAGCCGATCGACCTCGGGCTTCAACGAGCA
Source organism: Spongiibacteraceae bacterium (assembly GCA_035455965.1). Lineage (GTDB taxonomy): Bacteria > Pseudomonadota > Gammaproteobacteria > Pseudomonadales > CAMLJR01 > CAMLJR01. The sequence goes on along the minus strand of DATIED010000076.1, from coordinate 8,186 downwards.
CAGCCCGTTCGACAACGCTTCCGGCAACATCGGCACTACGCGATCAGGGAAGTACACCGAATTGCCGCGCTGCGTCGCCTCTTTATCGAGCGCGCTGCCGACCTTCACGTAATGCGACACATCGGCGATCGCCACCCACAACTTCCAGCCGCCGCCTTTTTTCGGTTCGCAGTACACCGCATCGTCGAAATCGCGCGCATCCTCGCCGTCGATGGTGACCAGCGGCAACTTGCGGATATCGATGCGGCCTTTCTTATCGGCCTCGGTCGGCTCCGGCGCGAACTGCTGCGCCTCGGCAATCGCCGCCTCGGGGAATACGAACGGAATATTGTAGGTGCGGATCGCCACCTCGATTTCCATGCCCGGCGCCATGTGCTCGCCGAGCACCTCGACCACCTTGCCGCGCGGCTGATTGCGGAAATCCGGCTGCTGCGTGATCGCCACCATCACGTACTGACCTTCGCGCGCATCGCCAGTCGCGCCGCGCTCGATCAAAATATCCTGATTGATGCGCGGATTCTCCGGCGTCACGAACGCGGCATCGCCGCGCGGCGTGAAGCGGCCGACGATCTGCTGGGTATTGCGCTGCAACACCTCGACGATGGTGCCCTCGCGGCGGCCGCGCCGGTCGACGCCGGACTCGCGCACCAGCACTTCGTCGCCATCGAACACCATGCTCATCTGGCGCGGGCTCAGGTAGAAATCGTCGCCGCCCTCGTCCGGCACCACAAAGCCGAAACCATCGCGATGGCCCTGCACCTTGCCGCGCACCAGATCGGTCTTCGACACCAGGCAATAGGCATCGCGCCGGTTGCGCATAATCTGGCCATCGCGCTCCATCGCCCGCAGCCGGCGCCGCAGCGCCTCGATCTGCTCGTCGTCGGTCAGGCTCAATGCCTCGCAGAGCTGCGCATGATTCAACGGTCCGGCCCCCTTTTCGAGGGTCTCCGAAATCAATTCGCGGCTGGCGATGGGGCGTTCGTAGTTTTCCGCTTCGCGAGCGGCATGCGGATCTTTGGGAGGAGTGCGTTTAGCCATTGGTTAACGTTTATTCTTGAGGTGGAATGAGGTTTTAACGGAGTATACGCGAGGATTGACAAGCGGTCTTGCGGACAGTACATTGCGCCGCTCGAAATGTCTCGCCCCCTTGCCCAGGTGGTGAAATTGGTAGACACGCCAGCTTCAGGTGTTGGTGGCCTTACGGCCGTGAAGGTTCAAGTCCTTTCCTGGGCACCACTCTCCTCAAAAGTTAATTACCGCTAACGCCTACGATGGCGCCTTGCGGCGACTCCTCTCTCGATACGTCCGGCATTCCTTCAACACCGCACACGGTGCTACTAAAGATGCTACTAAAACGAAGCGACATCTACTATTTCCGCTGGCAGATTCCACTTAAACTGAGAGCAATATTCGGTAAGCGAGAGATCATTAAATCCCTACGCACATCCGATAAATTGGCTGCTCAATTAAGGGCGACGCCTTATCTCGATCTAGTACACCAAGCTCAAAAGCCTACCTGACTATCTTTACCGCCACCAAAACACCAGAGATCGAAACCATCGCTGACCAAGCATTCTCAGCAGAAGTGAGAGTCAGGCATCGCCAGTGTTCGCCAGCAAAGCTTAACTCTATCGCCAGCGCGATCAGCACTCAGAAGCCACACAACTTGAACCGTTTCTTTGGCTTATCAAAAGTGAACAGCTATACGATATTGAACGAAAACAAATTAGCAGCCTTCAGCTGCATAAGTGCCATTCGCAATTGACCAAATACTTTTTGAGTCCGTTGCTCGCGAATCCGGTTGCGCCTCCAAGCTCTGGGCAATCAAAATTAACTGGCCCGTCGGAGAGATCAATTTTGAATCGTCGGGCTTCTCGCAAGTTGCTGCCGGTGTGCCTGTGCTCACCAAAAGCCAATCTCTCACTAAGGCACAGAGGGCGGCAAATAATGCATAGTTAGCAAACTGCTGGCGCGGTCGTTTGACCTATGAAAACTGCATTGCGCATAATGTAAGGGGCAGACGAGGGATCACGAAGCCGTTTTCTTCAAGTCGATCCCTCGAAAATTTTTGCATAATAAATCGGCCCGATGCTCATCTAGATGTAATCTATTTGAGTCCAGCAGCACGACAATAATGGAGAAGAAGTGACCAAGCCACGTGTGTTTATAGGTTCATCAGTCGAAGGTCTCAACATTGCGTATGCGGTTCAACAGAACCTTCTGCACGAAGCTGAGGTGACGGTTTGGGATCAGGGAGTTTTTGAGCTTTCTCGAACGACTATGGAGTCTCTGACGAAAGCTCTGGTGGAGAATGATTTTGCTGTTTTTGTGTTCTCGCCTGATGATCTGGTTCGTATGCGAGATCACACCTCGCCAGCTGTGCGAGATAATGTCCTCTTTGAGTTTGGCCTGTTCATCGGTCGACTCGGTAGGGATCGGGTGTTTTTCTTGTTACCCGAGGGGTGTGATCTTCATCTACCGACAGATCTGTTAGGTGTCACTCCGGGCAAGTATGAATCAGCTCGTTCTGATGGAAGTATGCAATCTGCAACAGCACCTGCCTGCCATCAAATGAGGAATCAGATGAAGGCGTTAGGTCTCGCTCCCGGGCGGATACCGTCGCAAACGAGCGCGGACGACAATTCAGGTGCCAAGCCAGAGAAGCGATTTTGGTTTCAGGACTTCATTGAAGAGAAGTACGGTGCGGCAAAGGAAGCGCTTGAGACTGAGTTAAAGGGGCAGTCTGGTGAAGATGCTCTTGTCACCATGGCGTGGATACATTGCTGTGACCTCAAGCAACGAAATGATGGTGATATCTCTCCATTGACCAGCCTCGCTGCTGAAAACCCTGATGCTGCTCGAGCCTTAGTAGCTGTGACATCAATCCTTCGCATGGAGCATCACGCGGACGAAGCGATTCGCATCCTTTCGAGCGCACTAGTGAGAAGGCCAAAAGATGCCGCAATCGCAAAAGCGCTCGCATATTGCCACTCAGCAGAGTCAGACAACGCTAGCGCAATTTCTGAGCTTCAAAAATTCGGATCAGATGACTTTCCTGATCTGGCAATTGACTTGGCAGCAGCACTTGAGCGCGAAAACCAGAAGGAAGAAGCTCTTCGAGTAGTACAGCGTTGCCATATAAAACACCCAGGTAACAGAGAGATTCGCTTCAAGTACGCGCAACTTGCTCATGACTTAGGTTTGAATGCAATTGCAGCACACCTACTTCATGATTTGTGCAACGTCGATCCGAACCGCCTTGATTATTGGGGCAGCCTTGGAAACTCGTGCCTTCAGCTTAACCTGCATGACAGGTCGCTCATCGCTTATCGCCGTGCAGAGAAACTTACAAAAAACGAGCAGCACACGCAGTGGATCATCGCAAATATCGGAAACCTTTTTAACAATATAGGGGTTCCAACTGAAGCGTGTGAATATCTTGAGCGTGCGCTGAAATATGACCCGAAGTCGGAATATTCTCATGACAGACTTGCGAGTGCGCTGAAGAAAAAGGCTGCTGAGGAAAAGGCGTTTCAGGAGAAGTGCGCGGAGGGGAAGCGGCAGATACGAGAGGCGGCGGCAAAACTTTTGAGCCCATCAGCGGCGGAGCCCACACTCTAATGGGATTGCCATCGATCACTCCGCCTAACCGCCTATGAAGGATTTGTCCGACAGTGCGCAAAAACTAGCAGCTATCTCACCAATCTCGCCTTTTGGCGATATTGAATCATCTCTCGTCGTTAAGCTGGAATCTTTAAGCTTATCTTATAGCCGCTGCGTCGATGACATAAGGGTCGCCGACGGGGGATTTACTGCGTCCGAGCCGAAGGCGCAAGCTTAGTTGATTTGTTAAGCGTCTAGCTTTCGGCTAATGGCTTCGCCTATTTCCGGTAGGCTTTCTAGGCCAGACCAGGTTAGATATTTAAATGATTTCATCATCACATGCATGTTTTCGGGTGAAACACCTGCATTTATGAGTAATAATTTCTTCTTATTGTTCATAGCCTCCATAAAAAATGTTGAGAACTCTGTAATTGGCCAACCACTCGCGCTGTCAAAAAAGTGATCGGTTAGAATAAATAAGCCAACATCTGCCGATGCTATGCCTTGATTAACCTTTAGATATATGTTGTCACCGTAGTCAATCTCATAGCTGTCTAGCCAAGTCCCTATGCCTTGTGCCTGTAAATAAGAATTAATGGGATTGACGATGTATTTTTTGTCCTTGGAAGAATGACTTAAAAACACTCTAGCCTGATTATTTTTGAGTCACATATACTGCGGATTTAATTCCTCTAACAGCTCTTGTTCTGGCCAGAAAAATAACCAGCCGTCACCTTCACTGACCAATGCATCATCAACCACGCTATCGTCAAGCAGAGTCTGCACGTTATATTGGAATATATCGCCCAGGAAAATATTGTGCCGCTTACTTTTTTCTGGGTAATTTTCTTTCAACCATGACTCGAACTTTACTGGGTCATCTTGGAGATTAATAGCAATACTAAATTCCAAACAGTAGGGATTGTTGTTAACTATCAGACCAACCATTGTTGCATAGTCTTTATCGAAGGTATTGAGTATGTCTTTTAAGAATTGGCGTTCTTTTACTCTACTTCCGTATTCACACTCAAAAACGTACATATGGTTATTTTGCACAATGGCTCCTTACATGCTTGATCAATTAATGAGTGGACGGGACTGTTTTTGCCAAAAGAACCACACCCGCCTTCTGACATTGGTGCTTACCGACAGGGCGCGCCTGTTCCTGTAGTCTTGGACAGCTTTAGTTGTTTTATTTGGAAGCCGCGCCGGCCCAGAGGATAGGCAACTATCCTTAGTTAAACTCAAAATAAACGGACTCCGTTTGCTTGTCCAGCTCCTACCAACAACGTTCGGTGATCTGAGCTGATTGGTATCAGGCAATGTATAGTTAGCCCTCTTACCCCGGCAAATTAACCTCATACCTTCTACTTCGCCCCCCGCCGACAGGCACTAAAGCCCCCATTTCCGAAAGCACCTGCAAATCCCTGGTAGCCGTCGCTTTCGAAGCGCTCGTGATGGCAGCGTATTTCCTTGCATTCATGCCGCCTTCAAAACTATGCGGACCATTCTCCAGCATGCGGCGGATGGCTTTTAATTGGCGATCGTTCATTTGCTTTTCGTAGCGATCGAAAAAGCGCGCCTTTGCCAAAATAAAATCGATCATTGTTTCGGCGTCGATTTGTGCAGCTAAAACGGTCTCGACGAAATACGTCAGCCACGCTGTTATCTCGTTCGATTTTTGTGCCGACTCCAGCGCGTTGTAATAAACGCTCTTGTTCGCCTCGATTGTTTTAGACAGGCTTAGCACTACCGGGCGCCCCAATCCCTGTGACAACGCTTTCTCGGAAATAGCTCGACCGACGCGGCCATTGCCGTCATCGAAGGGATGAATGCTTTCAAAATATAAATGCGCGATAGCGGATCGCACCACTGCCAATTTGATTTCCGCGGGACCGCCGGGAGCGGTGTCGTTAAACCATGCAATGTAGCGCGCCATTTCGGCAGAGACGCGCGAGGAGGGCGGCGCTTCGAAATGGACTTTGTATTTGCCGATACGGCCCGAGACAACCTGCATGGGCTCCGCGTCTTTACGCCAATCTCCGACTATCAGGCGTTCGCTCTGATTGCCCTGCAGCAGCATGCGATGCCATGTAAATAGAGTCTGCTCACTGAGCGGTTCGGCAAAGCGATTGCGAACATCCAGCATCAGCTCACCAATGCCTCGAGCCCTTTTATCGTGAACCACCTCTTGAACTTCATTCAGCCCCATGTGGTTGAGGATGGATGATTTCACATCCGAGCGGCTGAGATATTCGCCTTCGATTTCCGAGGTCTTTATCGCCTCCTCGATCATCAGATTGATAACGGCCTCGGTTTGGGTCGCCTCGGGCAACCCCTTTAACGCCCCGCTCACATGACCGGTTTTTTCCGCAAACGCGAATAGCGCGTCATGCAGACCGCTGGGGTCATAACGAAAGGAGGGCCAGTCTTGTTGTTGCCAGTTATAGGTCATGAGCCGATTATAGGGCCTATTCGGCTCAAAATCATACAAATTATGAGCCGAATACAGCCTCTAATCGGCTCACAGTGAGCACGGCATCCTTTTTTCCGCTCAATTAGTCGCCAGCGCATACTCGAACACGTGCGAATCGCGCCAAATCGCGCCAACTCCATGGCGCGATTTCATCTAAAAGTGGCGCGCAAATCACGACGCAAGTAGATGCGCGGGGGCTTCCCGCGCAGTGCTGGGGTCGAAACCATCGGCGCCACAAACTGCCCCTAATACCGCCGCCGGGAAACATGCACCGTGCGCGACGCCATAAACTCGCCGTTTAAAATAAAATTCAGTTTGTATTCTTCGCCGGTATCGCCGGGCAGCAAGCTTGTCATTACAACGCTTTTGGTACCTCGGTCGCCCGCTATTTCGATCGGCGCCTCGGCCAGCACCGTGGGATCGCCCGGAACGCCGAGGCGGGCGACCAAAGATACCTCGGACTCGTCTTTCGCAACCTTATCGAAATTGCGATAGCTGATCTCGACCATAAAAGCATTGCCGTCGTCGCCGGGTACAAAGCGATCGTCGATTACCGTGCCGCGCGTTATCGAAACCGCGCGAATCTCCGGCTTCGATGACGAAATATTTTCAGTGGTGTTTTTAGCGGTAGTCGCCGCAGAATTAATTGCAGCGGCATTATTTTTTTCCGACACAATTGGCTTCGCCTTCTCCGGTGCGACTGGCTTCGAAACCGGTTCCGGTAAGGTCGCCGGCGCGGTGGTTGTAGATGTTGATGTCGATGTCGGCTGCGCGCTTTCCAGCTTGGCCGTGGATTTATCCTGACTCTGCATGCGATCCAGTCGCGCAACCAGATACTTGTAGCGCACGCTGTCCGCTGCCTCCGGAAACAGTCGAGAAACGATTCCCATCGCTGTGACCGCGACAGCATAGTCCGCTTCCAGAATAATGCTTTGCAGGTCGGAGAGGCTGCGTTCCTGTAATTGATTTAGCACGGCCCGCGCCGCAGTATTATTCGGATCTTCGGCAAGTTTCGATCTATAGATTTGCACGACCTGCTCCAATAATTCCGGCCGGTTCCGCAGCGACACATCGGCAATAGGAATAGATAGTGCACTTAACGCTGGGGCTGGAGTTGGAGTTGGAGTTGGAGTTGAAGCCTCTGTGACTTTTGGCGCCACCTGCGCAGCATTTTCCGAGAGAGAATTAGCAGTCGAAGGATTAGCAACTGGCCATGGGCGGCTGATCGGCAAAGAATCATTGCTCTTTATCGCATGGTCGCGCGCAATATCATTGCTGAATAGTGTCAGCCGCATCTGTTGAGCTGCGCTGACAACTTTCTCCCAAGAAAGACCAGTATCGATAAATAGCAATGTCAGGCCGGTCGCGACGAGCAATACCATCAGGATAAAACTCGCCACGCCAAACAGCCGGGATCTGCGGCGAATTAAATTCTCCACCGCTCCGCCATTGGTTTCCAGATGAACTTTTTTCGAGCCAAGCTCTGCCCTTACGGCCATTTGCCGCTCGATAGCGGAAGGTCGCGAATCAGCACTAGCTGAACTATCCGCACCTCCACCAGCATGGCCCCTAGCTGCAACAGCATGATCAATGGTAGCACCGACACGGCGCTCGCCAGCGGCGTCTTTCGAACCGGGCTGCATATTTTTTACCTGATCCGGCAATCGATTTATTCGGCGTACAAAAGCACAGCCTCGTCGCGCCGATCGTTTTGAGTTTTACAAAAAACGCAGCCATTTACCGTTTGTTATCTAACGTAAATGGCTACATGAGGCAGGAATTTCGACTGACAGAAACTGAAACTGGCGGCTTATGCTGGATGGTCGCATATCGGAATTGATCGATATCGGTTGGAAGAATTAAAAGCTAAGGACGGGCTAGCCCCTCCCTTTGGAATCCGACTCCGATCCACCCCAAATTGCCGGTTTGATTAATCCTCGCGCTGCATACGCTCGCGACGCGCAATTTCGCGCGCGCTGGGAACTTCGAAGCGGGCGCTGCCGATCTCGATCGCGCCGTCTCGTTCGTAATGTGCGACGATCAGACCATTGGGCGATGCGCGCGAACCGATCAATTTGAACGAATGCGGCGCCGAGCCGTCGGCGAA
>DATIED010000075.1:0-2238 GCA_035455965.1 Spongiibacteraceae bacterium | reverse complement strand
CTATCCGTATAAAGGCGGCGATCGCTCCTTCCTCGAAAACATCGATTTCCTCGACCCGGTCGCCGCGATCGCGGCGCTGGCAGCAGTGACGAAAACGCTGAAATTTTATCCGGGCGTATTGAAACTGCCGTGCCGTCACCCGATTCTCACCGCTAAACAATTTTCGTCGCTGGCCGCGCTGTCGAATAATCGCGTATCGCTCGGCGTCGGTATCAGCCCATGGCGCGAGGACTTGGAATATCTCGGCGTCGATTGGGATCATCGCGGCAAAGTAATGGACGAATGCCTCGCGGTGATTCGCGGCGTATTGAAGGGTGGCTTCTTCGGCTTTGAAGGTGAGTTTTTCAAATTTGGCGAGATTAAAATGCGGCCGATTCCAACCAAACCGATTCCTATTCTGGTCGGTGGTCACTCGATGCCGGCACTGCGCCGCGCCGCGAAACTCGGCGACGGCTGGATGTCGGCCGGCGGCACTATCGAAGAAAACAAAGCGATGATCGAATCGCTGAACAAATTGCGCAGCGAATACGGCACCGCCGATAAGCCGTTCGAAATTCACGCCGGCGTGATGGATTACAACGATACCGATTCGATGAAGCGCATGGTCGATATCGGCGCCACACATATCTTTACCGCGCCGTGGGATGTCTACAATCCATTGAGCGCGCTCGATGCCAAACTGGATGCGGTGAAGCGTTTCGGCGACAACGTCATCGCCAAGCTGGCGTGAGACTCGCGTTTACAAATCGAGAGTGACACTCAAGAAATAATGGTCGCTCGGATAGCGACCATTAACATTATCGCGAACAATCTCAGCGGCACTGACCTCGACAGCACCGCGCACCATAATCCAATCGAGCATCGGCATTTTCTCGGCACCCGTGGCGGTGCAATAATTCTCGCCGTCGAAAGCATGATAAGTCCCAGCGAAGGCATAACCAGTACCGCCACTTTCCATCTGTCCGACGAGAGAGAAGCTATCGCGCCAACCGGCCTGCGTAAAATAGGTCAGCACTGCATTGTCAGCATCGCAATTCATATCCGCCGTTAAAATTTGCATCAGTTCGGCACGCTGCGCCGCAGCATCAGCAATAATCATTTGCGCCTGATGTTCTCGCGCCAGTTGGCTGCTATCGTCGAGATGGGCATTGATAACGCGAAATATATTTTTGCTCGTACACTCTTGCAGCTCTAACCAATTGGCGAGTCGAATATAGGCGCTCTGCCACGATTTACTGCCGGCCAACGTCGGCGTTTCGGACAACCAGTAGCCGCCCTTTGCTACCACGGTAAAACGATCGCGACGAAAAAAAATCGCATTCGGCCGAGCCAGCGATTGTGCATCCTCGCTGAGGCCATAACTGTCGTAGTCGGGAAAAGCTTGGCCGATATCGTCGAACTGCTCGGGGCGCAGCTCCTGAAAGCAAATGATATCGGCTGCCTGCCTCCGAATCACTTCGACGCAGATCGAGCGACGATAGGCCCAGGCATTGGCGCCGTCCGGCGCGCGCGCATCGCGAATATTGCAACTGAGAATTTTCATGGACTACTTTCTATAAAAAGCGGCGATTAAACGATGGCATCGACATTCGTTTTATTACCGAGATAATCGCGCGCCAAAATCAAAAATACACTGGCGGTCCAAGTGTGCGCCGGATCGCGCAACCCACGACCGGTAAATACATCAAAATTTTCCGCGCAGCCGCTCTTCTGAACCGCCGCACAGAAGCGCTGCGCGATAGCGCGCGCTAAAAAATGCTCGCCCAACTCAGCTAAACCTTCGACGATAAGCAACGTCGCCGGCGCCCAGCCAGGACCGCGCCAGTAGCTATCGGCCCGATACAGCGGACTGGTAAAACTTTCGCTGGCCATTCCAAACGGCGCCAGAAAGCGCTGCTCGTCACGCAACCCCGCCACTAATCTGGTGGCGATTTCCGCCGGCAGTTGTCGACCCAGCACGATCGGCAAAAACAGCAATAAACTATCGCCCTCGCTCGCTACGTTATCCGCCGGGCCGAATGCGATGAAGCTATCGCCGCGCCAGTAACGCGCGAGCAATTTCTGCAATGACGCGGCCGCGCGCCGCTGCCATTGCCGTGCGGCGCGCGGCTTGTCGAGCCGCTGGGCGACTTCCGCCAGACACTGCATCTGCAAACATAAAAATGCAGCGAGATCGGGACTTTTGAGCGGTACTCCATGCACGAATACCGTGGCGTTATCCCAGCCCGAATCGTTGCC
>DATIED010000074.1:0-3774 GCA_035455965.1 Spongiibacteraceae bacterium | reverse complement strand
GAGGAATAATTTTTATTGGCGATATAGAGGTCGAACATATAAACCCTCCGGGCTCGATGCGGTGCGTCGACGGGTAACATTTGCAAACACGGTAAAAAACAGGCGGGCGTGACGGTAGAATAACACGGCTACGGAATTGCGAGGACCGATCGCCGCGCGCTAATTTTGTAGTTGGCTCGCCGCTACGGTCGTTTCCAGTACAAAGCGATTGCGGCCGCCTTGTTTGGCTTTGTAGAGAGCACTGTCGGCCTGCGCGAGATATTGCTCGCCACTTAATTCCGGTGTCGGTACAAAAACGATACCGATGCTGGTAGAAATTGTCAGCACGTGATTTTCAAACGTCGTGGAGTCGCGCGCCAACTCCAATATCTTTTCCGCCACCACGCAGGCGTTTTCCGGCACTTTAATATTGTCCAGCAAGATGCAGAACTCATCGCCGCCCAGGCGACCGATATAATCGGTGGTGCGCACCGCAGAGCGCAACCATTCGGCGAATTTTTTCAACAGAGCGTCGCCGGCGGCGTGACCGTACGTATCGTTGATCTGCTTGAAATGATCGACATCGAGATAAAATACGGCTAACGCCGTGCCGGCGCGTCGATGGCGCGGCACAGCCAGCTCCAGATGCTGCATAAACGCGGCACGATTCAGCAGTCCGGTCAATTGGTCGATCGAGGCGCGCGACTGCCATTCGAGTTCCTGCGCTTTGCGCTCGGTGATATCCCAGGCTACTAAATAAAATCCATTGGGCTCGCCGACATCGTCGGTTTGTGGAATGTGGCGACACTCCTGATGGCGCATCCCGATTTTTGTCTGAATCGTGCGCTCGTAGACAGCGGCTTCCCCGGCGAGCGCGCTGTCTATATGCGCTTTGCTGTAGCGATACAATTCGGCGCCTAGAAAGGCGCGCAGCGAAGTACCGACGATGGTCGCGGGCGCGATGTCAAAAATCGTTTTGTACTGCTCATTACAGTAGCGATAATTTTCGTCGGGGCCGATAAAGGAAATCAGCGCCGGCACCGCGTCGGTCAACGAGCGCAATGTTGCCTGTTGTTGCAATAATACGGCCTCGGCGCGTTTGCGCTCGCTGATATCGCGCAGGAAACAGGGGAATTCGACGCTGTCACCGTCGCGGCGGGCGGTGATGGTAAGCTCGATCGGAATCTCGCTGCCGTCGCGCCGCAGTGCCGGCAGCTCGATGCGCTTGTCGAGGATCGGCCCGTTACCGGTCTGTAGGAAATGCGCGATGCCGCGGTGATGATCCTCGTGAAAACGCGCGGGAATAATTAGCTCGTCCAGGGATTTGCCGAATGCTTCTTCCTTCGACCAGCCAAAGGTCTGCGCGGCCTGAGCATTCCATTCGCGCACGGCGCTGTGCTGATCGATACAAATAAACGCTTCGTGCGAGGCCTCGAGAATCGCCTCGGTGCGCTGGCGCTGCTTGAGTATGGTCGTTTCGTAGTCCTGGCGGCGGCGCAGCTCGCGCTCGAGAGTCGCTAGCGTGATATTGCGGTCCGCCAGCAGATCGTTATTTTTTTCGAATTGTAATTGATGTCCCAGCGCTGAACCGAGCAGGCCGGACATCAATTGCAGCGTTTGCACATCGCCGCTATCGAACGCTGCGGGCGTCGCCGCGACAATTTTCAATACGCCGATCGGCTCGCCTTCGCGCAGCAATGGCGCAACCACCATCGAGGCGGCACCGACCTTTTCGCAGGCCGCGCGATCGACGCGTGTATCGATGCTCGTATCGTCGGAGATTAACACGCTGTTTTGCTCGACGCACAAGCCCGACAAGCTGCCGGTGCGCGGCAGGCGCAATTTTAGGAATGCGCCGATCGAACCGCTGGCGGCCTCGTAAATCATGGTATCGCCATCGATTATTTCAACGACCGCGCCAGTTGCCGGCGTGACATTCAGCATGCTTTTTACCACCAATTCGAGGAAGTGATCTACATTGAACTGGGATTGCACCAGCTCGGTTTGCGTAAGCACAATTTCTCTGAGGTGATTTGCCTGCTTTTTTAATTGTTCGACGGCGCTGTTGCGCAGCGCATTTTCAGCGGCCAGATTTTTGTTGGCGATTTGTAAGGCGCTGCGGCTAATCTGCTGCGCGCGCAATGCGCGCAATGCAACCCAGAAAATGGCCGCGAATAAAATCAGATCGATGGTAGTGACGATAACGATAGAGCGCTGCGACCAACTGTCGATACGCGCTACAGTCGCTGACAAGTCGGCGACACGCTTTTGTTCGTGCCGACGCAGGGCGTCGATCTGCTTACGCACGGTATCCATCAGCAATTTGCCGTGCATGGCAGCGTCGCCAGCGATGCGCTCATCGTGGCGCCGCGCTTCGATGCGCTCCTGCTGGTAGTCGTTCTGCTCGCGATCGAGTTCGCGCAAACGCTGCAAGCGCTCGGCTTGTTGTGTATCGGCAGCTATAGTCGCGGTTATTTGTGGCAACAGCGCGGCGATGGCGGCGCGCCCCTGCTCGTAAGGCTCGAGAAATTCCTGCTGGCCGGTAAGCATAAAACCGCGTTGACCGGTTTCGCTGTCTTTGTAAGCGGAGAGCAGCTCGGCCAGGCGATCGTCGGCGACCTGCGCAGTTGCGACTGCGATGCGCAATTGCAGCGTGCGCTGTGCCAGAACCAACGGGACCGCCGCATCGACGATCAGGATTGTGAGGCCAATCAAAAAGGCCACGCGCAGTTGCTTCATCATAGGCAATCGATTGCCCCATTGTTGTTATGACGATTCCGGGTACTGTTGTTGTAGCCGGATTTGCCGCAAACGTAAAGAGCACTGGTTTGCAGTGCGTAGCGCGAGCGCCGTGCTAGTCGTCAGCCTCGACTCGATCGAGCGTCGTCGTTTTATCGACAAGATGCGCATGGGATCGCGTTAGCGCGATGCGCGCCACCACCGGCAGATGATCCGAGGCTAACTGCGCCAGCGGTGAGGCATGCGCCGCGACCGATATCAATAAGGCGCGCGGTTTGATCCAGATGCGGTCCAGCGCGAACAGCGGCCAGCGCGCCGGAAAGCTCGCCGGAGCCGGAGTGCTTTCAAAATGGCGATGCAACCAGCGCAGCGGGCGACCGGTTAGCCACCATTCATTGACATCGCCCAAAAAAATCGTGGGTAGGGCGCGTTCCCGCTCAAAAATCGCGAGCAATTGCTGTACTTGCCGCCGGCGCTCCGCGGGCCGCAGGCCGAGATGAGTGGCGATAATTCGCATCTTATTACCGTTCACAAGGGCGGCATCGTTACCGGTAATTTCCAGCTCCGTGTCGATGGCGCCGCGCGGTTCGCGGCCCGGCACCGATAAATCGATACACAGTGTGTTACTCGGGCGATAACGCGTCAGCAGGCCATTGCCATAGTCGCCATCGGCAGCTAGCAGGGTGGGGCCGGGTACGGCGTGCAATTGCAGTTCAGCGGCTAGAAAATTCAACATATCGAAACCGGTCGCGCGCGATTCAACCTCTTGCAGCGCGATGATATCGGCATCGATTTCGCGTAAGACTTCGACAATACGCTTAGGGACGAAGTGGCCGTCGCCGCCGATTCCACCGTGAATGTTGTACGAGGCGGCCACCACGGTCGTTGCGTGCGGCGGCAGTTTAACGCTGCTCGGCATGTACGGTTTCGACATTGGACGCCATGCGCAGCCGACGACGGATAACCAGTGTCAGCGCGACGATAAAAAGCACTGCCGCCGCGAGCCACGCCAGGCTGCTTACATCGGGCGTGCGTAAAGTCGCGACGATACGATCG
>DATIED010000073.1:0-2328 GCA_035455965.1 Spongiibacteraceae bacterium | reverse complement strand
GCTTTTTCAAAATCCAGTTCCAGTTTGATGTCACCGTGATTGGTATGCAAAATAATCATGATTCGGCCGTCGGTTATTTCAGTGGATGAAGTGGCTATAATACGGTCTTTAGCACCTCATATCCATTAGCCATCCCATGATCGCCCTACTATTGAGATAGAAAGACGCATGAACTCCAGCGACAACGCAGCAGGCTCCGGCGCCCCTGGCACCAACGAGACGCCGGCCAAACCCAATAATTTTCTGCGCGCCATTATCGAGGACGATCTGGCCCAGAATCGCACCGCCGGCCGTGTCGCCACGCGCTTTCCGCCCGAGCCCAACGGTTATCTGCACATCGGCCACGCTAAATCGATCTGCCTGAATTTTGGTCTGGCCGAACAATTCGGCGGCACCTGCAACCTGCGCTTCGACGATACCAACCCCGAAAAAGAGAACCAGGAGTTTATCGACGCTATTCAGGAGGACGTCCGCTGGCTTGGCTTTCGCTGGCAGGAGCCGGTGCATTACGCCTCCGATTATTTCGATCAGTTGTACGAGTGGGCGCTGTTTTTAATTCGCGTAGGCAAAGCCTATGTCTGCCATCTGACACCGGAACAGGCGCGCGAGTACCGAGGCAGCCTGACCGAGCCCGGCAAAAACAGCCCATATCGCGAGCGCAGTGTCGAGGAAAACCTCGAGCTGTTTGCGAAAATGAAAGACGGCGAGTTCGCCGATGGCGCCTGCGTACTACGTGCCAAAATCGATATGGCAGCGCCGAATATCAACCTGCGCGATCCGATTCTGTACCGCATTCGTACCGCGACGCACCACCAGACCGGCGACAAGTGGCGAATCTATCCCAGCTACGATTTTGCGCACGGCCAATCCGACGCGATCGAGGGCATTACGCATTCGATCTGCACGCTCGAATTTGAAGATCACCGTCCGCTGTATGAATGGTTGATCGACAGCCTGCCGGTGCCGACGCGACCGCATCAATACGAGTTCGCGCGCTTAAATATCAATTACACCGTTACCAGCAAACGCAAATTGAAACAGCTGGTCGACGACAAGGTGGTGCATGGCTGGAACGATCCGCGCATGCCGACGCTCGCCGGTATGCGTCGGCGCGGCTATACGGCCAGTGCGCTGCGCACCTTCTGCGATATGATCGGCGTGGCGCGCAGCGAAGGCGTGGTCGATGTGGCGATGCTGGAACACGCGATTCGCGACGACCTCGATAAAAACGCGCCGCGCGCGATGAGTGTATTGAATCCGCTAAAGGTGATAATCACTAATTTCCCTGAAAGCAAAGAGCCCGGAGACGATGTCGAGTGGTTGAGCGCGCCGGCGCATCCGTCGCGCGAAGATCTCGGCAGCCGGCAATTGCCGTTTACGCGCGAAATTGTGATCGAGCGCGATGACTTCCGCGAAGAAGCCAACAAAAAATACAAACGTTTAGTGCTTGGTAAAAAGGTGCGGCTGCGCAATGCGTATGTGATCACCGCCGATGAAGTGATTAAAGACGCGGCGGGCAATATCGTTGAAGTGCGCGCCAGTTACGACGCCGCTACGCATGGCGCCGACCCTGCCGATGGCGTAAAACCGAAGGGCGTGATCCAGTGGGTTTCCGCCACGCACGGTAAACGTGCCGAAGTGCGCGTCTACGAGCGCTTGTTCAATCACGCTGCGCCCGATCGCGGCGGCGAAGATTTTATGCAGCATATCAATCCGAATGCACTGGTAGTGTTGCAGGATTGTTTTATCGAACCGGGGCTGGCCGACGCCAAACCCGAGGCCAGTTTTCAATTCGAACGCGAAGGTTATTTCGTCGCCGATCGCTACGATCACACGGCGGAAAAACCGGTATTCAATAAAACCATCGGCCTGCGCGATACTTTCGTCGATAGCCCTGCGGCCGACGGTGCAGCAACGGCTAAGGCGGGCGGCGAATAAGTTATGGCATTAACCATTTACAACACGCTCAGCCGCGGTAAAGAAAAATTCACACCGATCGAGGCTGGTAAAATTCGCATGTATGTGTGCGGCATGACGGTATACGACTACTGCCATCTCGGCCATGCGCGCGTACTTGTTGCGTTCGACGTGATCACGCGCTATTTGCGCGCCAGTGGTTACGACGTCACCTACGTGCGCAACATTACCGATATCGACGATAAGATTCTGCGCCGCGCCGTTGAGAACGGCGAGCCGTATACCGCGCTGACGGCGCGTTTTATCGATGCGATGCACGAGGATGAAAAACGATTGGGGGTGTTGCCGCCGAGCGCTGAGCCGCGCGCTACCCAGCACATCGGCGATATTCTGGCGTTGATCGAAAAATTG
>DATIED010000072.1:0-2291 GCA_035455965.1 Spongiibacteraceae bacterium | reverse complement strand
TTTTTTGTGCGCCTGCACCGATCCGCTGCCGCGCAGCAGCCGGCAATCTCGGATCCGCCCCCCGCGCCGAACGAAGTAACTGGTCAACAGTTAGCGATGCAATTGATCAAGGCCGCCAACGATCCGAAATTATTGCCGCTTGGCGCCGCCGTACCGCACGCGCAATTTATGCCCGTGCAAGCGGTGGCTGCCGCTATGGCGCGCGCCCTGCGGCAGCACGGCGCCGCCGCAGCGGCCTATACATTTCCACCGGGCCATCTAAACCTGCGCCGTCAAATCGCCAAGCGGATGACTGAATTGGGCTGCCCGACCGATCCCGAGGGCATCGTCATTACCAATGGTTGCCAGGAGGCGCTCGGCCTGGCACTGCGCGCGTTGACACAGCCCGGCGACGTGGTCGCAATCGAATCGCCAACGTTCTACGGCTTACTGCAGGTGATCGAAGCACTCGGTTTAAAAGCCCTGGAAATTCCTACCGATCCGCGCGACGGTATGAGCGTCGAGGCACTCGAGTTCGCGCTGCAGCAATGGCCGGTGCGCGTCTGCATCGTCACGCCAAACTTCAGCAACCCGCTCGGAAGCTGCATGAGCACCGAGCGCAAGCGCGCTCTGGTTAAATTGTTAGAGCAGCGCGATATTCCACTCATCGAGGACGACGTATACGGCGACCTTGGTTTCGAAGGCTCGCGCCCCGGCATCGCGAAAGCGCTGGATCCCAGTGGCAACACCGTTATTTACTGCAGTTCGTTTTCGAAAACGCTGACGCCGGGGCTGCGTGTCGGCTGGATCGCGGCGGGCCGCCAGCGGGCGGAAATCGAATACCATAAATACGTACTTAATCTCGCCTCGCCAACCGCTTCACAAATGGCGGTGGCCGAACTGCTGGAGCGCGGCGGCTACGATCGCTATCTGCGGCAGGCGCGGCGCGATTATGCAACTGCGGTGGCGCGTATGAGCCGAGCGGTGGAGCTGTATTTTCCGGAGGGTACGCGCGTCACGCAGCCGCAGGGCGGCTTCGTTATCTGGATCGAGTTTCCGGCGGCAATCGACAGCAATGCTTTATATCGACAGGCACTGCAACACGGCATCAGCATCGCGCCGGGCACTATGTTTTCCGCTACCGGTCGCTACCGAAATTTTATTCGCCTGAATTGTGCAGTGCCTTGGGATACGCGCACCGAAAAATCGATCGCCCGCCTCGGACAACTGGCTCTGGCGATGCTGTAAAGATTTAAATAACTTTGCAGAGCTTGCAAGCTGCATCCATGCGCGGCTCGAACCGGCGTGCGCCCGATGCAGGCGCAGCACCATCCACCCAAAGAGTCTGGCTGGCGAATACGTCAAGCGGGGACACCAAATCGATAGCTACCATCGGCGCGCAATACGCGTGCGACGCTCCCCTGCCGCAGCAAATAAGTCAAATGTGCCAGACACTCGCTGACGGCGAGAAAATCATCGAGTGGACCATGGCGGCGCGGAAACATTCGCTGCATAATTTCGTACACACTACCGGGATGCTCGGCACATAAACGCAACAAATTCTCCAACTGCTGCTCGTGGTGCCGACGCAGCTGCAACGCGCGCGTATCGAGACCGTAATACGGCAAGTCGTGCGAGGGCAGCACTAACGTGTCGGCCGGCAATTTACCGACGCGCTGCAGCGACTCGAACCACAACTCCAAAGGATTGGCATCCGGCTCGATGGCGTTCACACTGATATTCGCGCTGATACGCGGCAATAACTGATCGCCGCAAATCAATACTTTTAATTGCTCGCTGTATAGCGACACATGCTCGGGCGCGTGCCCCTCGCCGACGATGATGCGCCAGGAAATATCGCCGATCGATAATTCCGCGCCCTCGCGCAGGCGGTGATACGCCATCGGCGGCGGTGCGTACAGCCGCATGCCGCCGAACGCCGCTATCAGCGTTTCGATATGATCGCTCGGCAATCCCAAACGCTGATAAAACTCAGCGTATTGCCACGAATCGTAGGCATTGTCTGCCGCCGCGCGCAGCGAAAAATAATCGCCGAGACTCATATACAAGGGTACGCGCAAGGTATCGATCAACCAACCCAGCGCGCCGGCGTGATCGGTGTGCGAATGTGTGCAAAGCACTGCCGTAATTGGCTCGTCCACCGGCAGTGCGGCGAGAATCCCCTGCCACAGCGCCTTGGTGGTGTCGGTATTTAAACCGGTGTCGACAATCATCCAGCCGCGCGCCGTGCGCAACAAATAAATATTGATATGATCCAGGCGGAATGGCATCGGCATGCGCAGCCACTTGAT
>DATIED010000071.1:0-2545 GCA_035455965.1 Spongiibacteraceae bacterium | reverse complement strand
TCGCCGATTTACGCGACGAGCCAGTGCCGACCACATCGCCGACGAAGGCGACTTGAATGCCTTTTTTCTGCAGCTCTTCGATCTGTTTCATCGGACCGGTGGTGCCGGGTTTATCGGCACTCAAGCCCTCGCGCGGCATTTTGTACATCGCGAGCGCGTGCAGCGGAATATCGGGCCGCGACCAGGCGTCGGGAGCGGGCGATAAATCGTCGGTATTGGTTTCGCCGGTGACTTTGAACACGGCGGTCTTGATCGATTTCGGTACTTCGGGGCGGCTGGTGAACCATTCGGCATCGGCCCACGATTGCAGCACGGCTTGCGCATTGGCATTGCCGGCCCTGGCTTTCTCGACCACGTCGTGAAAACGGTCGAACATCAGCAGCGTGTGTTTCAATTCTTTGGCGGCGGTGGCGCCCAACTCTTTATCGTCCAGCAATTCGACCAGTGCATCGATGTTGTAACCGCCGAGCATCATGCCGAGCAATTGCGCGGCTTTGCTGCGGTCGATCAGCGGCGATTTGGCCTCGCCCTTGGTGATCGCGGTCAGAAAGCCGGCTTTTACATAGGCCGCTTCATCGACCCCCGGCGGCACGCGATTGGTGATCAGGTCGAGCAGAAATTGTTCTTCGCCGGCCGGCGGGTTCTTCAACAATTCGACCAGCGCAGCGGTTTGTTCGGGATTCAGCGGTTTCGGGGGAATGCCCTGAGCGGCGCGCTCGGCGGCATGACTACGGTAGGCTTCAAGCACAATTGGACTCCTCAAAGGTCGTTTACCCGGACCGCCGGGATCGCCGGGGCCGGGCCAATCAATGTGTATCTACTGTATAGAGATGGGAACAGACGATACCCGCATCGATGCCCACATCGATGTAAAAAAAGTGGGGTGCGACAGTATAACCAATCCTCCCATGAGGGTTAAGCAGCGTTGCATTTATATGCGAGGGCGAGGCGTTTTAAACTGTTTGCCGCATCGTCGCGCAGGGCTACAATGCGAGGCACAGGCAGGCGGGCATCCGTTGGGCCCGACCTTCAATCGTTCAAATAAGATGTCGCTTTGTGCCCGATAAACTATTGACTCGAATTCCCACGCCTTGCATCGGTGTCTGCTCCACCGGCATCGGCGATGCCGTCTGTCGCGGCTGCAAACGCTACGCCCATGAAGTGATTCACTGGAACAGCTATACCGATGCGCAGAAGCGCGTGATCAGCGAACGCCTCGATATATTGTTGGCGCAGATCGTCGGCGCCAAATTAACCGTGTTCGATGCGCAATTGCTGGCCGCGCAGCTGAAAGCTCAGCAGGTGCGCTACTCCGCGCATATGAGTCCGCCGGTATGGGTGTTCGAGTTGTTGCGCGCCGGCGCCAGACAAATCGACGATCCGCGCGCGTTTGGCTTTGTGGTCGATGCGAATTATCAGGCGCTCGGCCTGACAGCGTTGCGCGAGCAGATCGATCGCGAATTTTTCATTCTTTCCGAGGCGCATTATCAGCGCTATGTCGGCGTCGCGGCGGCTGTGGCCGGCAGTGTTGTCGATGCGGTATAACTTTTTCCCGCTGCGCCGCTATTTGTTACTCTGCGCCTTGACCTTGTTACTGGCGGCTTGCGGTGGGGGCGGTGGCGGTGGCAGTGCCGCTGTCGACAATGCCGGCGGCGTGCAGCCGACACCTACGCCGGTGCCGGTGGCCGCTCCCGCTGGCGACGCGATTGCCAGTGTGCCGGATTCGGCGCTGGTAACACCGGGCAATAACTCCGCCGAGGTCAACTGTCCCGACGCTTCGGCATTTTCTCTTAGCGCTCCGCCCGCGCCGGCCAACGGCAAAATCAAAGGCCGCATCAGCTTTGAGCGCGTGCCCTTTTTCGCGACGCCGGGACAGGGATTAAATTACGCCAACCCGCAGGTATTACCGGCACGTGGCATTGTGGTGGAGGCTTTAACGCCGACCGACGGCGCCTGCAGCGGCCCCGCGCTCGCCACGACATTGACCGACGGCGATGGTTGGTACGAGTTGGCGGTGGCGGCCGCTACGCCGGTTTGTATCCGCGCCCGCGCGCAGCTGTATAGGGCCGCCGACGATAATGGTTCCAGTTGGAATTTCGCGGTGGCCGACAACACCGCCGACAACCGGCTGTACGCGCTGATCGAAAGCGGCGCGGCCAGTCCCGCAGTGCGGGCGCGCCGCGATTTACACGCTGCTTCCGGCTGGTCGAGCGGAGATTATCGCGCGCCGCGCGTCGCCGCGCCGTTCGCCGCGCTCGATACCTTGTGCAAGACGCTCGATGCCGTGCTGGCGGCAAAAGCGCCGGCACAATTCGGCCAGCTGACCGTGTTCTGGAGCGATCGCAACGGCGACGATAAAAATCTCACGCTGGCACAGGGCAATATCGGCGGTACGCATTTCGATCCCAAGACCATGGCGATTTATTTACGCGGCGACGCCGATGTCAATGCCGACGAATTCGATGAGGTAGTGATCGCGCATGAATTTGGTCACTTCGCGACGCAACGTTTTTCGCGCTCCGATACGATCGGCGGCCGTCACTAT
>DATIED010000070.1:0-6594 GCA_035455965.1 Spongiibacteraceae bacterium | reverse complement strand
GACCCACGGATTTTGCAGCGGCCGTTCGACTTGCAATAACCGGCGCGCCCGGGCGTCGCAGCGGTCTTGTCGCCATATTGGCGTGTGCCGAAGACTTTGAGAGAATCGATTTAGGCGCTTTTAAAGCGCTGGGGTTTTCTTTTACAGACAAAGACTTATTCGGCTGCTCTAATGCTTTATCTACAGTCGGCGCAACGGCTTCCGGCACCGGTTCGACAGCGGCAACCACTGCCGTTTCGGGCGGTTTTGGAACTTCGATGCGCATCAGCAGCGGTGCGGAATTCGGTACTCTTTTTAAGCCCGCAGCAATCACCGCACCGGTAAAGGGTTCCGCACCCACTTCGCGCAGGCGATCGACGCGGGTCACAGCTACTTTTTCCGGATTATCGCTGCGGCCAGTTTCAGCGATCGCAAAGCGCTGAGCGCTGGCGGTATCGCCAATTCGCAGGGCTGCCTCGAACAATTCGGCAAGTACGTAGTTCGGCAGCGGCGGTAAGCCGGGCTTATTCGCCAGCTGTACCGCTTCCTGGTCGCGGTGCGCCCAAATCATCACAGTCAAATAATCGCCCCACACCAATGGATTGTTGGGCACGATTTCAGAAAGCGCTTTCAGCGCTTCCAACGCTTCGTCGAACTGGCCATTTTTCGCTAATGCGATATCGCGCTCGCGGAAAGACGCAAGCTCGCGGTCGGTATAGATCGGGGTATTCAGGATTTCATTGACCAGCACGCCGAGTACCAAAATTGGTATCAAGAGAGAGGTCAGCCGCTTCAACATAAGTAATAAAATAATTCGCTGGTTAAGGGACTTCTCAGCCGGTATCGAAGTGCTATCCGTAAGTTGCGGAAAGCACGCATAATTATGTGCCGTAGTGAATTATGGCAGCAGATTAGAAGCCCATCCAATAAGGGATTACATTTATAGTACAAAATGAATATTTAGCAGGGCGGGATTCTCGGTGCGGCATTCCATCATTGAGACATCGCTCATCGATAGAATAGGGCTAGTACGCCAAGCGGGCTGTTCGGCAGCGAACCATAACGAACAAATTTACGCACCCGGCTCGCCGTACCAGCGCGGCGTATAAACCCACTGACCGCCATCCCGGCGCGCAAATCTGCGCGTGGCCGACGAACCGATAATAACCAGCGTGCGCGAATCGACGTGCTCCGGCCGCAACTGTGCCAGCGTGGTGGTCGTTAGCTGTTCCGCCGGTCGCCCGATATCGCGACCGAGCACCACCACCGTTGCCCCGCTACGCTGTTGACCGATAATTTCCAGTGCGCGTCCCAACTGCCAGGGCCGGGCGCGCGAAATCGGGTTGTATAAAGCCAGCGCAAAATCCGCCGCGACGGCGTGTTGCAGGCGCGTCTCGATCACTGCCCAGGGCTTGAGATTGTCCGATAACGACAGCACGCAGAAATCGTGACCGAGCGGTGCACCGGCGCGCGCAGCCGTTGCCAGCGCGGCGGACACGCCCGGAAATATTTGCAGATCGACCGCAGACCAGGCGTCATCGGTCGAAGCCTCCAGCGCCTCCAACACCGCCGCCGCCATCGCGAACACACCGGGATCGCCGGAAGACACCACTACTGCCGCGCGCCCCGCCGCTGCCAGCTCGAAGGCATGGCGCGCGCGCTGCATTTCCTCGCGGTTGTCGCTGCAATGCAGTACCTGATCGGCGCGAAAAGGCCCCGCCATATTCACGTACGTTTCATAACCGAGGATATCGTCGGCCTCCGCCAATGCCGTTTTTGCGGCCGGCACCATTAACTCGGCCGCGCCCGGACCGAGGCCGATGACCGTCAGCCGTCCGCGCGCGCTGCCTATCGAATCGACATCGAGCGGCCGCTCGGCAACCGCCAATACCATGCCGTGTGCAATCAATGGCGCGCGCGCAGGCGCGGCAATGACCCGCATCATCAGCGCTTGCGCATCCTCTGCGCCCGCTGCTGCGATAAAACGCAATGGCACGGCAAAATGCACGGCCGCGCGCAGCAATAACGCATTGCCCATATTGTTGCGGGGAGTAACGATACAAGCCAACGCCTGCACGGCGACGTCGGCAGCGCGCAACATGTCCGTTATGAGTCCGATCGGATCCGCTGTGCAGGTACTGATCGCAATCGCCGCACAGCGCGGATGAATAAGTAATTCATCCGCATGCTGGGGCTGCGCCGCAGCGCTGATACGAATAGTGTGCTGCGCTTCGTTGTCGGCTGCTGGGCTCATGGGTAGATCGACATCGTCGAGCCACGGCGCCACGCCTTCGATACGTACCGATTTGCCGCCGAGCAGATCGGCGACGAAACGCTTGCCCTGCTCGATATCTGCCAACACATAACCGCGCGGCGGATTCAACAAGCAGGCACCGAAACGCAACTCGCCGCTGGTGGTGATCGCGGCAGCCACACCGAGTGCTGCGCTAATTTCTCGCGCAATCGTATTCACGCCACCGAGGCCGCCCAATAGCGGCACTACCGCACTACCGTCTTCCGCCACCGCCAGCACCGGCGGCTCGACACCTTTGTTAGCGAGCAGCGGTGCCAGCGTGCGAATCACGATGCCCGCTGCGCACAATGCGACGATCGCGGTATCGGCCTGATAAAGCTCGCGCAACGTCGCGCCAAAATCGCTATACGTTTTATCCGCCGCCGGCGCCTTGCCGGCAGCCGACACGCGCTGTTGCAGACCGTAAATCATTGCATGCGGGTACAGCATTTGAATTTTACGCGCGGTATCGATAGCACCGATGCCCAGCACCACGATGGCGATGGGTTGCTGCGTTGCCGAAATCAACCCTGCCATTTTTCACCCGGCACCACGATCAGCGAAAAATACGGCGATGCCATCGGATCGACGGCATCGAGCGGCACGATGCGTTGATTCTGCATCGTTGCGCGCTCGACATATAAAGCGCGCTGCGTAAGATTTAATTCGTCGAGCACGCCGCGTACCTTATCGAAATTTCTGCCGAGCTTCATGATCACCGCGGCATCGGCGACACTGAGCCGCTGCTTCAAATCCGCCGCCGGCAATACGCCGGACAATACCGATAAGCTTTGATTGCGATACACCAACGGCGCACCGAGCACCGCTGCGCCGCCCAGCATCGAACACACGCCCGGCACTACCGTGGTGTCGTAACCGGCAGCCATGCGATCGTGCAAATACATATACGAACCGTAAAAAAACGGATCGCCCTCGCAGATCACCGCTACATCGCGACCGGCATTGAGATGCACCGCCAGCTGCGCGGCGGCGGTATCGTAAAAATCGCTGATGATACTTTCGTAACACAGCGGCGGTTCGAGTTTTTCGGTGGTTACCGGATAGACCAGCGGCACGGCGATTTGCTGCTCGTGCAAATAATTTTCGATGATGCCGAACGCATTGCTCTTCTTGCCCTTTGCTACGAAATAACCGACCACCGGCGCCTCGCGCAGCAGGCGCAATGCTTTAACCGTGATCAATTCGGGATCGCCAGGGCCGACGCCGAGACCGAATAAACGTCCTTTACTCATGCTCATTCAATCTCCGTCGCCAATGCGTTCACCGCGGCGGCGGCCATCGCGCTGCCGCCGCGGCGGCCGCGTACGATAACGAACGGTACGCCGCGACTATCCAGCGCCAACATGTCCTTCGATTCGGCCGCGCCGACAAAGCCCACCGGAAAACCGAGAATCAGCGCTGGCTTGGGTGCGCCGGCATCGAGCATTTCCAATAAATAAAATAAGGCGGTCGGCGCGTTGCCGATCACTACCACGCTGCCTTCGAGATGCTCGCGCCACAACTCCAACGCAACCGCCGAGCGCGTATTGCCTAACTCGCGCGCCAACTCTGGAATACCCTCATCATGCAGCGTGCAAATGACGCGATTATTGGCCGGCAGCCGCGCGCGCGTAATACCTTCGGCAACCATGCGCGCATCGCACAGAATCGGCGCGCCCGCCGCCAATGCGGCGCGACCGGCACTGCCTGCGCCCGGCGAAAAATGCAAATGCTCTAACACATCGACCATGCCGCAGGCATGAATGATACGCACCGCGAGCTTTTCCAGATCGGCGGGGATTTTTTCCAATTGCGCCTCAGCGCGAATAATGGCAAACGAGCGACGATAAATCTCCTGGCCATCGCGAATGTAATCGATCATTAATGCTGTTCCACCGACAAAGGTAATTTTGAAAATAATCCGGCGAGCAATTCAGCTGCCGCCTCGACAGAGAGTTGCGCCGCCAATAACAGACCGAAACCGGCAACGGCAGTCTCGCGCTGAAAGACGTTGTAATAACCCGGCGCCACCGCCAACAGCGTAAACGGCGCGATATGCGCAGCTGCGCACGAGCGCTCGCAACCGCTCAAATGCACTGCTGGAATAGCTCTGTCCGGCAGCAGCCGCGCCAACGCCGCGGCGAATATCAATGCATCGCTTTTGGTATCTGCCGCGCCGCGCACGCAACCGCTCGAGCCGGTGCAGGCAACGGTGCGCGTCAGCACCGCAGCGGCATCGCAGCTCAAACCTAACGATTGCATGGCGGTTGCGACCAGCGGTGTCGCCGCAGCGGGAATATTCGCTAACAATACACTCTGAAATGGCGTAAATCGCAGTACGGCATCGCCGTACTCGTGAGCCAATTGCGCCAGGCCGCGCAATTGTAAAGCATCGATGCGCCCCAGCACCGGCGCCGCACCCACATATCGCAGATGGGGCTGCCGCTGCGGATGAATGCCGATATGCATATAAGGTAAAGCGGCAACTCTGCGCCACTGCTGAATCGTCGCATCGGTAAGCAACGAAAAACTGACTCGTTGCTGCAACTGCCGCAAAAATTCCGCAGCCGAAATATCGTTTAATAAATGCCGCATACGCGTCTGCTCGGGCCGCGCTAGCTCAAGAAATAATTGCAGCGCGGCTTCCACTAAAGACAATGCATGTTCGCTGGTCACCGCAGCCAATGCCGGCGCTGCGCCGGGAGCTACCGGTGGGCAACCCGCCAAACCGAACGCCAGCAGCGAATCGCTGTTTGGCATAGCCGATAACCAGATGTCGTGCGGATGCTCGAGCATCGCTGTACGCTCGCCGCCATCCAGCGATAACGCAAACTTTGGCGACAGTTGGTGAAAGCGCTTTTGCTTTTGCAGGGCATCAAGAATCTGCAGCGCCAGCGGCTCGACATCCAACGCTGCATCGACATCGATGCCGAGCGTCGGACTCGCCAGCAGATTGCGTACATCGTCGCCGCCCCTGCCGCCCTGCGGCCCCAAACCGGCGGCCAATAAATCCTCGATTAATTTATCCGCCGTTGCGGGCGCGACGCCGCGCAATTGCAAATTGGCGCGGTTGGTAATTTCGATAACGCCGCTGGCATAGCGCTCGGCGACGCCCGCGATCGTCTCTGCTCGAATTGCCGTCAATCGTCCGCACGGCAACTTGATACGGCAAATGCCGCCGTCCAGCGCCGGCGCGATGCGCAGCAATCCGGGACACGCCGATGGACGCACCGAAACGATCTGACTATCTGCGATCTGATTATTCAAGCAATGCCTGCTCAAGCATGGGTGTTCAAGCTCTGATCCGAGACAACGTCGCGGCGCGTTGAATGGAAGGCGGCGCTGCGGATAAGGGCGAAGGCGGTTATTATGCCTGCTTTATCCATTCCCACAAAAAGACGATGCAATATGACTGTAAAAGCGCGGGGCCGGCCCGCATGACGCAATGGCTCACTGTCATCGGCATCGGCGAGGACGGTTTCGGCGGCCTCACTAAATTTGCACGCCGCGCGCTGCGCGCTGCCAGCATCGTATTTGGCAGTCAGCGTCAACTGGAGCTTTTGCCAACCTGCATCCGCGTCGAGCGGCGCGTCTGGCCGAGCCCATTCTCGCTGGCACCGCTACTGGAACTGCGCGGCACGCCGGTGTGCGTACTGGCGAGCGGCGATCCCATGTTATTCGGCATCGGCGCCACGCTCGCCAAACAATTACCCGCAGACGAAATGCAAATCCTGCCGGCCCCCTCCTCCTATTCCCTGGCCGCCGCGCGCCTCGGCTGGCCGTTGCAGGATACCGCGCTGTTATCGCTGGTCGCGCGTCCCATCGCGGCGCTCAATGCCGCTATTTATCCCGGCGTGCGCCTGATGATTTTGAGCAACGATGGCAGCAGCCCGGCGGCGGTTGCCGAATTGTTGCAGACGCGCGGTTTCGGACCGAGTCGAATGATAGTGCTCGAGCATTTAGGCGGCGAGCGTGAACGCCGCATCGACGGCGAAGCGCAAACCTGGACCCACATCGACTGCGCCGATCTGAACATCATCGCCGTGGAGTGCATCGGCGACGACGCCGCGCAAATCTGGCCGCTCACCAGCGGTCTGCCCGATACCGCATATCGCCACGACGGACAACTGACCAAGCGCGATGTGCGCGCCCTGACCCTGGCACGGCTCGCACCTAAACCCGGCGAATTATTGTGGGATGTCGGCGCCGGTTGCGGCTCGATCGGCATCGAGTGGATGCGCGCGCATCCAAGCTGTCGCGCAATCGCCATCGAGGCCGATGCCGGCCGGCAATTATTGATCGAGCACAATCGCGCCGCGCTC
>DATIED010000069.1:0-3737 GCA_035455965.1 Spongiibacteraceae bacterium | reverse complement strand
GGCTTCGAAAAAAGACAGCAAGCGCAAATCGTCGATCGCCTCTATGTCATCGATCAGTTTCGGTGTGCGCACCTCCAGGCTGAGCGTCGCACCGTTGTCGCCCAGTGCCTGCGATTCGTAATAACCTCGCACCGAGCGCACGCCACCAGCACTGAATTGCTCGTTATTAATCAGTGGCGAATCGGAAATTTGCGCATGCAGAGCAGAGATCAATTGCCAATCGCCGGTGAATAAATCGGTTCTTTCGACCGAGCCGCGCAGATAGGCGAAATTCGCGTAGGATTTATTGCGTTTGTCGATGAATTCGCTATCGCTGTTGCCGACGCCGCGGATACCGAAGTTGGCGCCGATGCTCCATTGCGTCTGCGAGTTGGCCGTGAATTGAGTGGCGCTGTATTGCGCCGACCAAACTGCATAGTCGATCGGCGTCTTTAATTTGTTGGCCGGATCGAGCCGGATGATTTCGCTGTAGTCCTTGTAATCCGCGCCCATGCTCAACGAGTGTACGTACTCGCGATCCGACGGTAGCGGCATTACGAAGCGTGCGCCGTATATCTTGCCGTTACCGATCACGGCGGTATCGCCGACCGATGCGACATCGGATTTCGAATCGATCGCATACACGGCGACGCGATTGCCGGTATCGAACCACGGCGCGATATAGGTCGCCGCCAGTACGTTTACTTCGCTGGTATTTTGCGGCGCGACCTGCCATTGCAGCGACAGACTGTGCTGCTTCTGCCACAGATTGTCGTAACCCAGCGATGCGGCTACGCGCGACTCGGTGGTATTGGCCGAGTTGTAGTTATTGGCTTCAAGCGATCCGTGCAACGGGTTTTTATCGTTGACTTTGAAATCGATATCGACCGCGCCCGGCGCTTTACCCGGCTTTAAAATCGGTACTACTTTTAGATCGGGCGACTGACCGTTGAGCGCATTCAATTCGTCTTGCATGGTGGGGACGTGCAGCACATCACCCGAATTCACCGAAGCTAATTTGGCGCGAATGCCGCTCGGCGTAAAATAGCGCGCGCCTTCGACGCGCACGCGGCCGACGCGACCTTCGACGATACGTAGCGTCACCACGCCGCCCTTGATGTCCTGCTCGGGCACCTCGACATAGATTGTAGGGAAACCGGCGTCGCGATATGCACGCTCCAGGTTGCTCGCAGCATCGTTGACATCGCTGGCTAATCGCTGTGGACCCAGCGACGGATAGACCACTGCCTCGATACGTTTAGCCTCCAGCAGGGTGTTGCCCTCGACGCGATACTCCCAGATATCGAAACGAGTTTCGGGTGCCGGATCATCGGTGGCGCCCGCCTGTGGAGATTGACCGGTAGAGGCCGTCGAACTCTCGCTTGCCAGCTCGCCATCCTCCGCGAACGCCGATAACACTGCGGTCAACGCCCAAATGGCCAACGCTAAATGCAGTAGCTCGAGCACGGCGCGTACACTGCTGTTTTTATGCCGGGCAAAAGCCATAAATCATTATTCCCCATCAAGCGTTGCGGCACGCCGCCGAAACACAACTGCGATTGAATAGTGGTATTGAAAGAAATAGAGCGCTCGATAACGATCGCGTGCATCAAATAGTCGACGCATTAAACAATCCATTGGCGCCGAACCCGGCCAAGGTAATCGTTCAACATGACAAATAAGTTAAATTTAAGTGACGCTGACAAAGAAATTTTCTCATCGGTTACAAATACGCCGACATTTGTATTGCGGAGCCTGAAATCCAAACACCCGCAATAAAAAAGGCCGGCGTAAGCCGGCCTAATTTATTATTGAAGCCCGGTATAACACCGGGCGTTATCGCTATGTCAGTACTGAAATTACAGATTGGAAGTAGCGCTGATGATTTCCTGATTTACACCGTTGATACCGTCCAAAGTAGCCGGACGGCAGCTGTTTACAGCGGCAGTGGTATCCGCGCCTTTGGTGGAGATCGGAAGTACCGGGAAGATATCGCTGAACGGAGTGTTCGGCACAAAACCTTTAGTCGACAATGCCAATGCACCTAACTTGGCTGGGCCAGTGATGTTAGCGTTGGCTTTGTTAACCAGGCTGTTCAGCAGAGTCGGGCTGCTGGCGCTGGCGATAATTTTGTCGACGATGATTTTTTTGTTGCCGGACAGCGCCGTAGTTGCTGCACCGCCATCCGCACTTTGCAGATACTGGATCGAGTTTACTGCCCAATCATAGTACTTGCCCGATGCGACATTGTTCAGCGTCGGAGTAACGCCATCGATAGCGACAAAACGGAAGGCATTATCAGCCGAGGTAACGCCTTGAATACCGATACCCCAGGCCTTACCGGCGGCAACCGAAGCCTTGCCATTTTCCAGATCGCGCAAACATGCGGTCAAATCGCCCGAAGCAGAACCTTCGTGAACCAGGGCCAGGCCAGGAGTAGCATCGTTGATTGCGGAGTCGAATGCATTAACCGAGGTTGCGCCAGCCGCTGCACCAGTTGGCAAATACGCGATATGTAAACTGGTGGAGGAGTTATCGGTAACGGGGTTCAGGCCGTTGCCGCACGGTGCACGTAAAAAGAGTGCGTTGGCTTGTGCCTGGGTACCCGAACCCGAATCGCGACGACAGATGTTAACGCCAGTTGTTGCCAAGGTGCTGGTGGTCAACTGATCCAATGTTTTCCATGTGCCTGAAGCGGTATCGAGAACGGTGAACTGCGACCAATCGGAAATTGCGCCAGAGAACAACGAGCGGATTTGTGTGGAGGTCAGCGACGGCATATCGGCAATTAAATCGGACCCGACAGTTTTACCTTGAGCTTTTTGCAAAGTGTTGCGCAAATCGGTAGTTACCACTACACCGAAAGTCACAGCCGACATCGGGCTCACTTTTAACTTAGCCAGTTGTGCCGGGGTCAGGCTGAAGGTACCGGCGTCGCCGATTACCGTGCCGTAATCCGCACCAACCGGAATCAGGTTCGGGCCGGTAAACATCGCCGGCTCGACATCGGATACACCGGCATCGGCGATTTTGTCGACCAGATTAAGCGGGTTACAAACGTAGCGGGTACCTGCTGCCAAAGTGGTGTCCACTTTACAGTTGTTGCCGGTGGAGCTACCGCCAGTGGTGAAGCTGATTTCCATTTGCGTAACGTTAACAGCGCCAACTGGTTGGCCTGCTACGCCGGCGAGTGCTACCGGACCCACACCCCATGCGGAACCGCCGCGCGAACGCTTGTGGATCATGACTTTTTGCGTGCCGACCAAGCCTGGAACTTTAGCGGCCGACATGGTGCAGAAATATGCCGAAAAATCGACACCGGCCTTGCCGGCGGTATCAGTGTAAGTAAGAATTCCAGAGGGAGCATCGTCGCACAGCGACGGAATAAGACCCGCGAGCAGCGCATCCTGAGCCGAAGCGCCGGAAATCCACAGATCCAACGTCGGGGTATCGGTTGGCAGAACAGCGAACGCGCCCGACGACAGCATCGACCCGGCGGCAATCACCGCAGCCGACAAAACTTTCATTTTGCTGAACATAATCAAATCCTCAAATTAAAATTAAGCTGGCAGAGGGCTACAGCACGTATGCTGCAACCTCTCGTTAAATAACGATCTTAATTAGGCGCGTTGTTTACGCGAGCGGCTAACGCCACCCAGACCCAACAAGGCGGAACCCATCAACCAGGCTGCGGCGGGAACCGGTACTGCCGGTGCAGCTGCCGAATTCAGCTTTAAGGTTTTTGCGTTCACATCTAA
>DATIED010000068.1:0-2742 GCA_035455965.1 Spongiibacteraceae bacterium | reverse complement strand
CTCCACGGGCCGTATTATCGGTGCCATGCAGTGCGCGATTGCGGAGCTTGGTTTCGCACCGCGTAGCGATGCCGAGGTGCGCGATATCATTGGTTTGGGCTTGCCGGAAGCCATCGAACAATTATTCCCAACGGTTTCTGCCTCCGAACGAGCTGTATTGCAAGCCAGCTACGCACGCCATTATGTGGCGGCCGATCAGCAGCCTTGTGCTTTTTTTCCGGGTGCGGTGGCGGTTTTAGAGCAGCTGAAAATGCGCGGCCATTTAATGGCTATTGCCACCGGCAAGAGTCGCAAAGGTATGCGGCGCGTGCTCGACCAGCTCGATATGCACGACTTTTTCCATGCTACTCGCTGTGCCGATGAAACCCGCTCCAAGCCACACCCGCAGATGCTGCACGAATTATTGACGGAACTGGCCGTGCCAACGCACAGCGCAGTGATGATCGGCGACACCGAATACGACATGGCAATGGCCCGGAATGCCGGTATGGCGCGCATCGCGGTTAAGTTCGGCGCACATGTTGTCGAGCGCCTAACAGCCTATGAGCCGGAATTGATTTTAGATGATTGGCATCAGCTGTTGGCGTGGCCGGCCGTGCGCGTCGATAGTCCGTATCGATAGCAGATAGTCGGTATCTACAAAGAGTTGCGAGGATGTTTGAATGGAAAATAAACCGTCGGACCAGCGCGCGTGGCAGGTGCTCGAAAAAGTCGTCAACAGTTCGCTCGATGAACAACGCAGAGCGCGCCGCTGGAGTATATTTTTCAAGCTGTTGACCTTCGCTTATCTATTTATTGCGCTGGCTTTGTTCCTGCCTCGCAGCGGCGATCTGACGCTCGGCGGTACTGCGCCGCACACGGCGATGGTGCGGGTAGAAGGTATGATTGCCGATCGCGAAGTTGCCAGTGCGGATAATATCGTGCTCGGTTTACGGCGCGGCTTTGAAGATAAGCACGCGACTGCGGTGCTGTTGGCGATTAACAGTCCGGGTGGTAGTCCGGTGCAGGCCGGGCAGGTGTACGATGAGATCAAGCGTCTGCGCGGTAAATATCCCGATAAAAAGGTCTATGCGGTCATCAGCGATCTCGGTGCTTCCGGCGCTTATTACATCGCTGCCGGGGCCGATCTGATTTATGCCGATCAGGCCAGTCTGGTCGGTTCGATCGGAGTGGTTTCCGCTAGCTTTGGTTTCACCGGGCTGATGCAAAAGCTCGGCGTCGAGCGACGCTTATTCACTGCCGGTGAGAACAAGGGCATGCTGGATCCGTTCAGCCCGCTGCCGGACGAGCAACAGCAATTGTGGCAAACCATCCTCGATACTACGCATCAGCAATTTATAGCGCGAGTTAAAGCCGGTCGTGGCAAGCGTCTGGTGGAGGATCCGCTGTTATTCACCGGCATGGTTTGGAGCGGTGAGCAGGCCTTGCAACTGGGTTTGATCGACGGGCTCGGTAGCCTCGGCAGTGTGGCGCGCGATGTGATCGGCGCCGAGACTATTGTCGATGTCAGCGTTGGCGAAAGTCCGGTGAAATCGCTGCTGAAAAATTTCGGCATGAGTTTCGGCGCGGGTTTTGCGCGCCAGCTCGAGCAGATGGGCGTGGAACTCAAATAACTGCGGCCCCAGCATTCTCCAGCATTTGTATAAGGCGAATCAGCGGCAACCCTATCAGGGAGTTGGGGTCGCCGCCCTCTAGCCGCTCGAAGAGCGCTATTCCCAGTCCTTCTGCTTTAAAGCTGCCGGCGCAATCGAAGGGTTGTTCGCGCTCAAGATAGTTCGCAATCTGCGCATCGCTTAACCTTCGAAAGACGACGCTGAACAGCTCGACGCTGCTTTGACTGGTATTGTCGCGGCTATTGAGTAAACACAGGCCGGTAAGAAACTCTACGCGCCTGCCGTTACAGGCGTGGAGTTGCTGTTGCGCTGCGGCAAAATTGCCCGGTTTACCGAGTATTCTCCCGTCGAGACAAGCGACTTGATCGCTGCCGATGATGAGATGCCGCGGATAGCGCTGGATTAGGGCGGCAGCTTTGGCCTGCGCCAGCCGCTCGACCAATGCCGGTGGCGCTTCGTTGGCTAAGGGGGTTTCATCGATAGCGGGATTCGCCCAGCTAAAAGGCAGCGCCAGTTTTTGCAGCAACTCACGACGATAGATGGAACTGGAGGCCAATATAAGAGGTAGCACGTCGGTATCGTTCCTTGTACGCATGAAAACCCAGCAAAAACAAGGCTTGCAGCGCGAATTTCTTTTGACAGACCCGGGAGGTGGCCCTATGATTGCGCGCCTATGCAAAACACCCCCCTGCCCAAACAGGTCGATGTCCGCAGATTGGTGGCGGCTGATATCTCGATCGAAGCTCGGGAGCCGTTGGCTAACTTCGTGCGACTGACCGATATGTTAGAAGCCAGCGACGGCGAGGTCGAGGTGCAACTGCACTTTTATATCGACCAACAGGGCACGAAGTGTATCGATGGCGCGGTGCAAGCAACACTGATGGTCTTATGCCAGCGCTGTTTGAAGCCGTTAGCACTTCCGGTCGATGCGCGGTTTAAGGTCGCGGTGGTGTGGTCGGATGAAGCAGCGAGTCGGCTACCGAAGGAGTTGGAGCCCTACATCGTAGGCGAAGAGCCGCAAGATGTACGCGAGTTAGTCGAGGATGAGTTGATTATTAGCGTGCCCTACGTCAGTTATCACGACGAGGGGCAGTGCGTAGCGGACGGTTACGAAAAGCTGGCCGAGATT
>DATIED010000067.1:0-2371 GCA_035455965.1 Spongiibacteraceae bacterium | reverse complement strand
AGTACCTCCTGATCTCTTCTTTAATACCGGAAAGCTGTCTGCTCATTAACTGCGCAGCGATAAGAGCTCGCGATTCAATTTGCGCAGATGCTCGGTGATCGCCGGACCCTTGGTGCGCGCCACGCCCACCGCCAGAATATCGATGACTGCCATGAAAGCGATGCGGGACGGTAGCGGCGTGTAATTCTCCGACTCCTCTTCGACGTCGATAAAAATCGGGATGTCGCTCTGTTGCGTCACCGGCGTGTTGCCTGGAGCCAGACCGATGATATGCGCGCCGGATTGTTGCGCCAGCGTCATGGCCTCGAGCAGTGCGCGCGTGCGTCCGCTCTGCGAAATTGCCACTACCACATCCTGATCGCTCAACGACAAAGCCGACATCGCTTGAATATGCGGATCGGAATACGCTGCGCTGGAAATCTGCAGGCGGAAAAATTTGTGCTGCGCATCGATCGCCACCGCGCTCGACGCGCCAAAGCCGTAAAATTCGACGCGGCGCGCCTTCGCCAGCGCCGCTACCGCGGCCTCGATGGCGGCGATATCGATCGCTTCGCGCACTCGCATCAACGTATCGCGCAAGGCGTCGAAGACTTTTAAGGTGTAATCGCGCGTCGAATCTTTTTCGTCGAGATTGAATTGCTCGACCGGCGGATTGTTGGCGAGATAGCGCGCCAGTTCGAGCTTGAAATTCTGAAAGCCATGACAGTCGATGGCGCGGCAAAAGCGCACCACGGTCGGCTCGCTGACCCGCGCCTCCTGCGCCAGGTCGACAATGCGCATATGAATCACTTGATCGGCGTGCGACAACACATAATCCGCGACCTTGCGTTCGGATTTACGCAACGCGGCGCGATTGGCGCGAATAGTTCGGAATAGATTGGACGCTGTCAAAGGCCACCATCGAAGAAAGCGTTGTGACATTCATTGTAGTTCATTGGATGGCTCATTAGATTGTTCGTTGGCCAAGGTTTGGCCTGATAATTACCGGGCCGCTCTGTTAAAATGCGGCGATGGACGTCTCCCACATTCTCAATGATCTCAACGATGCGCAGCGCCAGGCGGTCACCGCCGAGGCCGGCAATACCCTGGTCCTGGCTGGCGCCGGCAGCGGCAAAACCCGCGTATTGGTGCATCGCATCGCCTGGCTGATCCAGGCCGAAAATTTTTCGCCATACAGTATTCTGGCCGTGACTTTCACCAATAAAGCGGCGCGCGAAATGCGCGAACGCATCGATCATTTATTGGGTATCAATACGCGCGGTATGTGGGTCGGTACTTTCCACGGTCTCGCGCATCGCTTGTTAAAGGCCCATTGGCAGGAGGCCGGCCTGCCGGAAAACTTCCAGATTCTCGATGCCGACGATCAATTGCGTATTATCAAACGCATCTGCCGCGAATTGGAGTTGGACGAGGCGCGCTGGCCGGCGAAGCAGGTGCAGTGGT
This sequence comes from Spongiibacteraceae bacterium, assembly GCA_035455965.1. Classification (GTDB taxonomy): domain Bacteria; phylum Pseudomonadota; class Gammaproteobacteria; order Pseudomonadales; family CAMLJR01; genus CAMLJR01. The sequence goes on along the minus strand of DATIED010000067.1, from coordinate 928 downwards.
TTGTCAATGCGCAGAAGGACGAAGGCCGCCGCGCCGCCCATCTCGACCATCACAGTCGGGATTTGTTTCAGCAAATGATGCTGAAAGTCTATCTAGCCTACGAACAGGTTTGCGCGCGTCAGGGCGTAGTCGACTTTGCCGAATTACTGTTGCGCGCCCACGAATTGTGGCTGCAAAAGCCGGCGATTTTGCAACACTATCAACAGCGCTTTCGCTACATGCTGGTCGACGAATTTCAAGATACCAACGCCGTGCAGTATGCCTGGTTGCGCGTGTTGGCCGGCGATCGGATCCCGATTACGGCGGTCGGCGACGACGATCAGTCGATCTACGGCTGGCGCGGTGCGCGCATCGAAAATATCCAGCAGTTTTCCAAGGATTTCGCCAACACCCAATTCATTCGCCTCGAGCAAAATTATCGTTCGACGGCGACGATTCTGAACGCCGCCAATGCGGTTATCGCCAATAACCAGGGGCGGCTCGGCAAAGAGTTATGGACCAGCGGTGAAGACGGCGAACCGATTTCGCTGTATGCCGCTTTTAATGAAATGGACGAAGCGCGCTTCGTCATCGAGCGCATTCAGGCCTGGGTCGACGATGGCAATGCGCGCGCCAGTGCCGCCGTGTTGTATCGCTCCAACGCACAATCGCGCGTGCTCGAAGAAGCGCTGATTCGCAGTGGCACACCGTATCGCATCTACGGCGGTCTGCGTTTTTACGATCGACTCGAAATCAAAAATGCACTGGCGTATTTGCGCCTGTTGGTAAATCGCGACGACGATACGGCGATCGAGCGCGCGATCAATACGCCGACGCGCGGCATCGGCGATAAAACCGTGGAAACGGTGCGCAGCTATGCGCGCGAACAAGCGGTATCGCTGTGGCGCGCCGCGCACGAAGTGATCGCCCGAAGTTTATTGCCGGGTCG
>DATIED010000066.1:0-7265 GCA_035455965.1 Spongiibacteraceae bacterium | reverse complement strand
ATCGAGCCGGCGCGTCTGCAATGCCTGCGCGTCGGCATACAGTGTTTCGATATCGTAGAGCGGCAGGGCGCTCAGTTGTTTATCGTGACTTTTTTGACCGATTGCCGCGCCATGCTGCGCTGCGCTTAATTGCAGCACGCCATCGCCCAGAAACAGCATTGCGACCGGCTGATCGAAGGCGGCGCATGCCATCGCGACGTCCAGCGCTTCGCGCGCATACGACTCGCCGTACGGTGGTCGGCGACAGACGATCAGAAAACTTTTTTTAATCATGCTCCCCCTGTTCTCTTAATAAAGTGTCTCTTAACAGAGTGCGTCTCATGCGCCAAACGTCACGACTCTATCCGCCAATAAACACGCTTCGACCCATTGCCCGAGGCCGGATAATTCAAAGCCGGGTTGAATATTGCCGGCGCCTTTCTGATGGCGCTTCGCTTCGTCGCTATCGAGCAGGCCGCGCTTGACGGCGCTGGCGACGCAGACGACCAGATCGATTTGCTGCGCTTGCGCCAATTCGCTCCAGCGCATGGCGATCGATGTTTCGCCGCTGGGTGGAATTGCCAATGCGTTCGCGCAGTAAACGCCATCGTGATAGAAGAATACGCGTGTTACCTGGTGCCCTGCCTGTACTGCGGCCTGCGCGAATGCCAGCGCGGTATGGGCGGACTGTGTCGATAGCGGTGCGCCGAGCACCATCAGAGCGAATGTCGTCATAAGTTGCTTCGAAAATAAAAAAGCCCCGGCACGAGCCGAGGCTTATTTTAACAACCAGCGTATTTTAACAAGGTATTACCGATTATTGCCGTTCAGCGACATCAGAATGCTGAGCAGGCTCATGAACAAATTGTAGATCGATACGTACAGTGCCACCGCGGCACGAATGTAGTTGCGCTCGCCGCCATGAATAATGGCACTGGTTTCGAACAGAATCATCGCGCTGGCGAACAGCATAAAGCCGGCATTGATTGCCAACTGTAGAGCCGGCATATGCAGGAAGATGCCGGCGACCATAGCCAGGATCAATACGATGCTACCGGCAAACAGGAAGCCCTGCAGAAATGCGAAGTCCTTGCGCGATACGAGCGCGTAGCCGGACAGTGCGAAGAAGATGATCGCGGTGCCGCCGAGGGCTTGCATGACCATGCTGGCGCCGAGCGGCGTTTTCATGATGGCGCTGAGTAATGGGCCGAGCATCGCACCCATAAAGCCGGTAAACGCAAATACCGCGGCGAGGCCCCAGGCGCTGTTGGCCAAGGCTTGAGTGAGAAACAGGAGTCCGTAGGTGCCGCCGATCATGATCCAGATATTGGGCATGCCGTTGTCGCGGGCGAGGAAGGCAGTGAACGCGCTGAAGGCCAGCGTCATCGCCAGCAGCAGGTAGGTATTTTTGACGACTTTATTGACGGCGACCGCACTGTCGCTGTAAGTGGTCGATAAAATACTGTGCTCTTGCATGGTTTCTCTCCAGTGGTGGGTCCGGCTCTCGACTTGCTCGTGCTTTAGCTTGCTGCGGTCATCATACCCGCGAGTGCGGCAAAATCAAGAATACCATCGTTTGACCGCGTTCGACGCAAAAGTTGCGTTCGGCATGCGAGCGGTTTTCAAAGCCGCAGCCACGCGGCGGAGCAATTTAATGGGCCAGAAAAACATAACCGCGTTTGCCGACCTGGGTCTGAGAGAGGATACGCAACTCGCCGGCGGCGATGTCGCTGGGCGCGATGGCGACATTATTTGCATCGGCCGCCAAAAAGCTTTTGAGTGCGGCGATGTTATCCAGCTCCGGCAGCGTACGCCCGGTGTAGAAAACGGTGCCGCCGGCCAAGCGCTCGGGAGGTTGATAGAGCGCCACTTGCCGGCCAGCGCGCAACAATGTACTCAGCTCCGCCATAACCGGCAGCAACGATTCTTTGCGGTCCTGTCGAGGCTCCCAAACGGCTGCGCGATAAAGCAGGCCGATGCTCATTAACACGATTGCGCCGGCCGCAAGTACCTGGTGATGGCGGTACAACGTATTCGCGAGCGGCGAGCGCGTCGCCCTGTCTTTGATCAGTTGCAATAGCCGGGCACAGTAATCCGCAGCGAGTACCGCTGCGGCGGGATATAACGCCAGCAAATACACCATGCGTTTGCCGGACGACAGCGATAACAAAATAAATGGTGCGATCAGCCAGCAACAGAAAAAAAGCGCCTGTGGGTCGGCCTTTGCGCGTTTGAGCTGCTGCCACAGGCCCAGAAAAACCAAAATATTCCATGGCAAAAAAACTTCCAGCAATTTGGTCAAATAATAATAAATCGGCTCGTAGTGACCATTATTCTCAAACTCGCCGCCGAAGCGGCCCACGCTATTGGCCCACAATACTTCCGTAACTGCGTGGCCGCCGTTGCGTTGATATAAAAACCACAACCAGATGGCGAGTGGAATTAAGCCGATGACAGCGGCGGCAGCGGGGCGCAACCAGGCGGATATATCGAGGCGCTTTTCGATCAGTGTTCTGCAGAGCAAATAAGCGAAAATTGCCGCGCCCGGCAGCGCGAGGCCCAGCACCCCTTTACTGAGCGTGGCGATCGAAAGACCGACCGCAAATAACAGCCACGCGGCGCTGTCGCGTCGTGTTTGGGTATTGAGAAATGCCAGCAAACACAGGGTGACGCCCAAGGTTAACAAGGCATCCTCTCCAACCTGGCGCACATTGCTCCAGAACTGCGCCATCGTGATTAACAGCAGGCCGGCGAGCCATGCCGTAGCAGGGGGTTTTTGCAGGCGTAGCAATTGCCAAAATAGAATCAGCGCGGTAAGTATGCCGGCCAGTGCCGAAGCCAGCCGCACTGCCAGCGGTGTGCTGCCGAACAGTTTTATCGCGGTCGCATCCAGCCAGACACTGAGCGGCGGTTTTTCCAGAAACGGCGCGCCATTGAGCTGTGGCGTTACCCAATCGTTGTCGATGAACATTTCAGCCGCGATGCCGGCGACGCGCGGTTCGGTCGAGCCGCGCAGTTGATAGCTATTCAACGCGCTGAGAAATAATACGGCGGCGAGCAAAAACAGCGTCGCTGCCATAACGGAAGGGCGAAATGTGGTCATGTGGAATGCCTGGCGATGGGTAATGCGATAGACCGACAATCATATCGCGTATTTATTAACTCAATCTTAAGGGCAAGCCGGGCGAGGAGCAATGCAAACAATGGCGCGCAATACGCGCATGCAGCCACGCTATTCGTCGCTGCCGCGTTGACCGTAGCCGGCAAATTGCCGCAGCGCTTCGGTCATCTGCGTTTCGCTGAGCAATTGCGGGCCGCCAATCGCCAGCGTACCCCAGTACACCGCTGCCTGCTCTTCGATTTCTTCGCTTAAGTGCAGCGCGGTTTTTAAATCGGCCGCGATCGTCAATTGGCCGTGGTTCGCCAGCAGGCAGGCATAGCCTTCGTGCAGCGTGTCGGCCGCCACGCGTGCTAATTCGGCGGTGCCGAACAATCGATATGGCGCCAGCGGTACCGACGCGCGGCCGGCGCTGGCAATCATGTAGTGTACGGAGGGAATTGCTTTGCCGGCGCACGCCAGAATAGTGGCATAGCGCGAATGGCAGTGCACCACGGCATTGATGTCGGGCCGGTTACGATACACCGCCAGATGCATTTCCCACTCGCTCGACGGTTTCCTGCCGCCGGCGAGCCTATTGTTGTCGACCATAACGGCGCCGCTCAGATCGAGCTGTACGATATCGCTGGGCGTGAGTTCCTCTGGCAGCATGCCGGTCGGCGTAATTAATACACTATCGCCATAGCGTAGCGACACATTGCCAGAGTTGTTGCGATTCAGCTGCCGCGCTACCAGATAGCGCGTTGCTGCGACGAGATCGGCGCAATATTGTGCGAGATGATGGTGTTGAGTATTCATATTATGAGGCGACAGCCTATGTTCATGCAGCGCGTAGCGGGGAAAGTCTTAGCGATAGCTATCGGGATTGTAACCCGTTCGTCGCGTGCCGCGAAAAGCCAGCCGTAGCCGGTGTTTTAAATTGCGGGTAGACAAAAACCTCCCAAGGCAGGAAAATGCGCGCGGTTCGGGGCATGGTCCATGCGTAAGTAATACGGAAGCTTGGCAGAGCGGTTGAATGCACCAGTCTTGAAAACTGGCGAGGTTTCACGACCTCCGTGAGTTCGAATCTCACAGCTTCCGCCAATTCATCGTCGGCGACCGAACGTTGTAATCCCTCCGTGGCTCCTCCTTTATCGTATTGCTCGATGGCTGGCGACTGCTTGTTCTTGAGCGCGTTTATTTAGACGATTGCGCAGCCGAATATTTAGCTACATAAGCGCTTAATTGGCTGCGCGGTACATTCTGCAACGCGAGCATTAATTCGTGGCTGATTTGCGACAATTGATAACGCTGTTGCAATTCTTCTTTGATGTGCAATAACAAATGTGCGGTTACTTCGGCGTCCGCCAGCGCGCGGTGATAACGTTTGGCGCCTTGCAGCCCCAGCGTAGTCGCCAGTGCACTCAATTTGTGACTGGGGGCGGAAGGGAATACGCGCCGGGCAAGCAGTAGCGAGCAAATGAACGCCTGCCGGCGTTTTATTTTGATGCGCGCAAACTCAGCGTCCCAAAACTTTTTATCGAATGCTGCGTTATGCGCAACCAAAGGATAATCGCCGACAAACTCGCCAACTTCCTGCATGACGGTACTTACGCTGGGCGCGACGCGCACCATGTCGTTGCTGATACCGGTAAGCTGCTCGATCATATAGGGGATATAGACGCCGGGGTTCATCAAGCTTTGGTAGCTATCTTGAATTTTGCCGTTGTGCACCAGCACCGCGGCAATTTCGGTGGGGCGTGCGCCGTGCGCCGGCGAAAGTCCGGTAGTTTCAAAATCGATAACGACAAATGTTTGCAAGCGTGCGGCCTTGTGTGTTGCGGTCATTAACCTTCGGTTAGCCAGCGCGCCGGTCCGTTCCGCAAATGGCGGCTACCGCGCATTTCATCGAGAAAGGTCGAAAAATTCAAGCCGGTTTCCCGCTGTAGCTGTTGTGCGCGCCGTTGCAGTTCTGGCCATGCCGGCAGCCTTGGGTTTTTCAGTGCAAAGGCGATTACATTTTTGCTCGATTCGGCACCGGCCGTCAGAATTCTGTTGGCGAAGCGCTGACCGATAAATTCGCGGCAGCGTTGCAGGGTGGCGTCCTTCGCCCAAAGATTGGCGACCAGCACGCCGCCGTTGCGCAGCGCGTTGTAGCAGTTGTCGTAAAACAGTTGATCGCTGAGCGTGGGCGGCAGACCGTAATCGACAAAGCCGTCGAGCAATATGACATCGGCGATAGCCGTTTTCCCTTTCAGGTAGTGCGCTGCATCGGCGCAAATAATCCGAAACTTTTTACTGTCTGCAGGTATGGCGAATTGTTCGCGCAGAGCGATCACCGCCGAATTGATTTCCACCGTAGTGATGGTGGCTTCAGGCAGGTGGCGATGACAGTATTTGGTGAGAGAGCCACCGCCTAAACCGACAATCAAGATATCGAGTGGCAGCGGCTGCAATAATAAAAACCCCATCATGGTGCGCGTGTAGCCCAGTTGCAAGTCGTGCGGCGCGTCGTTGCGCATGCGGCTTTGCACATTGCGCGCGTCGAAATACAGCGACTTGCCGTTATCGTTCTCGACCACGTATGGCTGCTCGCCCGGGCTTGTCGGCAGCAACTTCTGCAGTGCGCTACTCCAGGGTAGTTTTATTGTCATCGGCAGGGCTCGGTCGAAGCGCGAAGGCGAGGTGACTATTATCGCCTGTCGGTCGAGTTATCGAAATGCTTAATCGAAGTTGCGTTGTGTCGACGCCAGCGGTCGTTCGCTTTGAAACCATTGTCGCCTCGCCTGAGCTCTCTACTGTTGGGGCGCTGATTTTGAGAGGTTCTAGTTAAACAAGGCCAGTTGATGGTGTGAATTTTCGTCGCGTAAACGCACGCCGATGCCGAGCAGGCGCACGGGCTTCTGGCCGCGCTGAAAGCCGGTGCTCAGCAATTTTTCAAATAGCGCCGGCTGCGGCGCTGCGGCCAGGCATTCGATAGTGGTTTGGCGGAAGTCGGCGAAGCGAATTTTTAGAAATAATTTATTGGTGTGATGTTCACTGTTGGCGCGCCGCAGGCGTCCCAGCAATTTTTCGATCAGTTGCGGCAGCTGTTGCCGGCAGGCATCGAGATCCGGCACGTCGACGGCATAGGTTTCTTCGACGCTGATCGATTTCGCTTCGCGCGTGGCGCAGACCTGACGATCGTCGATGCCGCGACATAAATTAAATAGTCGCTCGCCGAACTTGCCGAATTGTTGTTGCAGTTGCAATAGCGGCCAACCGCGTAAATCGGCGCAGGTATCGACGCCCAGATGATTGAGTTTTTCCGCGGTGACGCGGCCGACACCGTGCAGTTTTTTCACAGGCAATGCGGCCACGAATGCATCGACGGCGGTCGGTTTGATCGTGAATAAGCCGTCCGGTTTGCGCCAGTCGCTGGCAATTTTGGCCAGAAATTTATTTGGTGCGATGCCCGCCGATACGGTGATGCCAACGGTCTCGGCAATGCGCGCGCGAATCTCCTGCGCAATCGCAGTGGCGCTGCCTTTCAATTGCGCGGCGCAGGTGACATCGAGATAGGCTTCATCGAGCGATAAAGGCTCGACGATATCTGCATAGTCGCGATAAATCGCCAGGATTTGCGCGGAGGCAATGCGATATTTTTCCATCGATGGCGGTACGACGACCAGATCCGGGCAGCGTTTGAGAGCTTGCGCCATGGCCATCGCCGAATGCACGCCAAAGCGGCGCGCCGCATAGTTGCAAGTGGCGACAACGCCGCGCTGATCGGCGCGGCCGCCAACCGCCAGTGGCACGTCGCGCAGCGCGGGGTTATCGCGCATTTCGATCGCCGCGTAAAAGCAGTCGCAATCGCAATGAATTATTTTGCGTACTGGCACATCCGACGTCATGAATGAGGGCGATCTCGTTATGGTCGCAAGATGGCTGTTATTATATACAGTAATTGCTGGTGCCAAAAACTATTTGCAGCGCTCGACCGCAGAATTTTTTGTTGCGCGCCGACGGTTGCGAGCGCTACCGATTATTTCGCCAATTTAGATATGAATGGCCAATCTGGATTGAATGCCCAGTCCAGAACTGAACGATTAGGAGCGTGCAACCGCAGGCAAAAAAAAGCCCGGCAAAAGCCGGGCATTTAATCGGAGTTAGCCGTTACTCGGCGGTCTTGCCTGCCTCGTTGCGGCGC
>DATIED010000065.1:0-3629 GCA_035455965.1 Spongiibacteraceae bacterium | reverse complement strand
ATGGTGCTCACCCAGCTCGGCTTGGTGCAGCGACTGCCGTGGAGTCCGCTACAACTACTCAAGTTGGGATTACCCGTGTTGGTGCTTGGCTATGCGTTAATGGCAGCGGCAACCGATATTACGCATCTGTGGGGGGCGATGGTCTGTTTTGGCGCGGGTATGGGTATCACGGTACCCGCCTTTAACGCGGGCGCAAGCCTAAGCGTAGGTCCCCATGAACAGGGCGCGCTGGCGGGTTTATTGGGATCCGCAGCGTCGCTGGGATATTTATTCGGTCCGTTGCTGGGTGGCTATCTGTATGGCCTGGCACCAGCGCTGCCGTTTTGGGTTGCAGCATTCGCGCTACTGCCATTGACCGTTTTCATATGGCTACAGCGGCGCTGAAAATGCGATGCGTACGATCAGGTGATTTGGAGGTCCCTGGCGAATTACTAAATTAAGCGGAAACAGGCGTCTGAAATAGACCATTACAGTGCATCTGCCAGCTGAAACTTTTTAGATCTGCGAAAGTTTGCCGAGCCTCACTCGATTTATCTGTAGGAGTCTGGGCCTTTAACGATATATATTTTTACAGAATCGATTCACGCCGAAAAAAATAGGCTCTCAAAAAATCCATCTTTAATCTGGTCGATCAATGAAAACCAAGACCGGATACCACCTACCGTTCGAGGGTGAAAATGTTTCTCTAATACTCTTCTTACCACGTTTTTATTGATTTCTATCCCAAAGACATGGGTTTTTCCGGTTCGCTGAGAAAATATTCACCGCAACTGCGGCAGATACGGTCCTCGACTGAGTGGTGTTGCTAGTGCAACAGGCTGAGCGAGCGGGTATCGATACCCGCATAGAAATCGGCCGGCATGCAGTTGCCGATCAACTGCAGCGCGTTCGCTAATTGTCCGTTCGAGTGCCGCTGTGCGTTCCCCCCGGCGAAAATTGATTTGAACCGGTAGGTGGCGTCGCATATTTCCCCCTAACCGGTTTGAGGTTTTGCGAGCGTTTGTTGCGCTCCAACGGATGCGCCAACCGAACTATTTTTTGCAATGCCTGCAACTGCTCGAAAATCATTTCGATCAAATTATCGATGGTTATAACTCCCTCGATCTGTCCATTGCCGCTGACGATAATCAGATGATGCACTCCTTTATTGGCCATTAGCAGCAGCGCCTCGAGCGAATCACTGCCCACTCGCGCCGTCTGCACGGCGGCGGTCATGATATCGCCCAATGCGACACTGCGCGGATCGACCTGCTGCGCCAAGACCTCCAGTACCAGATCGCGATCGGTGATGACGCCGAGCGGCACAGTTCCGCCGTTGCTCTCCGCAACGATCACCAGATAATTAACATGCTGCGCGCGCATCAGTTGCGCGGCTTCCACTGCGTCCATCTCGCGATTGGCCGTCGCCACCGCGCGCTTGCAAAAATCGCCGATCGACATAATCACCTCCAGTTAATATTCGTGGCACGTGCGAGTTCCGTCTCTACGATTACTGCGGCAGCGCCAGGTTTCTGTCGGAGAGCGCGTCAACTCCGGTGGAGTGCGGCACCGCTAACTGTGCCGTGCGGTCCGCAAAGTATCGAAGGCTCTGGCTGAGCCGGATGCGGCAGCGAGCGCGAAGTTCATGCTACGAATAACCGTGCAAGTTGCTTTGACCGGGATCAAACGCTGGTCCATACGCGGTTTTCGATGCGCGTATATTTACGAGGCGCTGAGACTCGCTCGAAGATTTGATTTTTGTCAATATTGGCGCACTGCGAATTTGACTTAATAAAACCCATCGAAAGCGATTAGAGCATCCATTATGGAAAAGCGCGTTAGCCGAAGAATTCCAGTCGTATTAAAATTACTTCTGTATAACGACGGGTTGCCCGTAGCCATCGGGCGTACGCGCAACGCAAGTAAATGTGGATTGTTCGTAAAAACCGATTATGCCGTCACCGCTCCTCTGCAACCTTTGGAGGTGGAATTGTTGTCGAAACGCGGGACTCCTACCGATAGGCGGCGACTGCGGGCGTTTGTAGCGCATAGCGAGGAGGGTGGCTTGGGGTTGCAGTTTGATGTGGCGGACGAGGCTGACTATCCCGCCATAGCAACTGCGCTGGAGTACGCAGTTGTACAATCGTTGCCGATCTCTCGGCTACCGCGTGCACTCGGAAAAAAGTACACATTCAGGTAGCTATCGAATAAATGACGCTGATAGGAAAGCTCGCACCGCTAGCCGGTGCCATCGCGCGAAAATAAACAATATTGCTCCAGTGAGAAATTGGCGGCGAGCGCCGATTTTTATCGCCGCCAGGTATGAGCTGTCTATTGACTTAAATCAATAGGGGTACATTTGTGCCGGCGTATTTTGTGATGCTGAATCTATTGGATAGCCGCGCGCATTGGGCATCCAATTTTGGCGCTACTGCGTAATATCCTCGAGGGCGCCGTAGCTTGGGAGCGATTGATATGGCGGCTTACGCGAAAATCCTTTGCCCGGTAGATGGCAGCAAAACCTCTAACCGCGGCATGCGCGAAGCGATTCGCATAGCGCGGGAATTGAATGCTCAGATTTTGTTTCTGAATGTGGTCGACTATTCCGCATTTCTGGTATACCCGGCCGGCATCGACGATTGGTCCGATGCCTGGCATCGGGAGGGCAAGAAAATTGTTGCGAAGGCGCATCGGGCGGCGCAGAAGAAATCGGTGTTCGCGGAAGAAAAAGCCATAGAAATCCGCAAGGGGCGCGTGGCGTCGGCTATCGTCGCTGAAGCCAAAAAAAACAAAGCGGATTTAATCGTGATGGGAACTCACGGGCGCCGCGGCATCGGTGGTTTTTTGCTCGGCAGCGATGCTGCGACAGTCGTGGCGGCGAGTGCGATACCGGTACTATTGGTAAAATAATCAGTGAACGCTCAACGCCATCGAAGAAGGGGGCGCGGTGTTCGATAACATTCGCGGATTTTTACTGGTGGGCCGAAGCGTATGTGCCGGAAGTGGGCTGGGCGCTGGACGCCGGTTGCGAACGCGGCGACGACGCAGCCTGCAATGCGGACGAAGCGTCGCAGTTGTATCGCGTGCTCGAGCAAGAAGTGGTGCCATGTTTTTATCGGCGCGACCAACGCGGATTGCCGCGCGAGTGGATCGCGCGCATGCGCGCCTGCATGGCGCAACTCGCGCCGCAGTATTCCGGCAATCGCATGCTGCGCGAATATACCGAACGCTATTATCTACCGCTGGCCGCGGCGTTTGCGCGGCGCGATAGTAGCGGTGCCGCCGCCGTTTTGAAGGAATGGCATACGCAACTCGAGCGCCATTGGTGCGGTATGCATTTCGGCAATGTAACTTACCGTACCGCCGCGCAACTGCATCGTTTTGAAGTGCAGGTATATCTGGAGGAAATGCCGGCGACCGATTACACGCCGCGTATCGTGCCGCACCATGCACTCGCCAGCGTGCCGTTGGAAGCGAATTTTATTTTGTGGTATCGCGGAACAGGCGAGCGGTCAGTTTTCTATCGATGCGGCACAGAACTGCTTTTTTTATACCGCGCGCCTCTTCTTTTTTTTAAAATTGGTCGTCACGCAATGCGGCGCGCGACGTGAATGCAATATTTCATGCCGCGCCGCTCTATTTATTTACTT
>DATIED010000064.1:0-5659 GCA_035455965.1 Spongiibacteraceae bacterium | reverse complement strand
ATGTTCTTCACCACCGACTCGGCACTCAAATATTTGCAGAGCAGCGACGGCTGGGAGCTCGGAGTCGGCCCGAGTATCGTCGTGGTGGACGCAGGCGTTGCGCGCTCGCTGTCGACGTCGACCGCCAAGGACGATGTCTATGTGTTCTTCTTCGACCAGAAAGGCTTGATGGCGGGTCTCGGCATCCAGGGCTCGAAGATCACGAAGATAACAATGGATAAATAGAACATAAGGCGACCGTGCCGCCCGATACGCCAAAGTGAAAATCAACCGGAGAAAAGAATGCGAACCAGCTTGAGCTACGGATTATTAATCGGGCTCGTCGTCGTCGCGGGTGATACGTTTTCCCAGCAGGCGCCTCTCGAGCAGAGCGCTACCATCAGCACGCCGGGCAAGGCCGCCACAATGCAAAAAGTGACGACCTCGGCGCTGATAACCGACATTGATGAGAGCGCTCGGGTGCTGACCTTAAAGGACTCTCAAGGCAGGGAGTTCAGGGTCGTGGCCGGATCTGAGGTGCGCAACTTCGATCGACTGAAAGCGAACGATGCCGTTAAGGTTGTACTTGTACGCTCGTTATCTCTGGCACTGACTCAAGCCGGCGCCACCGAGGATATTTCGGAACACTATGTTGAGGAACACGCGCCAGCTGCCGCAGCGCCGGGGCGTTTAACGGCCCATCGCCTCGAAGCTGTCGCCGAGGTAACCGCCGTCGATCAGGCCGCCAAAACCATCACGCTGAAAGGTCCGGCGGGACGCTTCGTCGAGCTTGATGTGGAAAACCCCGATCACTTCAAGGTCGTCAAGGTCGGTAGTCGGGTGCATGTGCAATATACCGAAACCGTAGCGCTATCGGTGGAGCCCAGCGGCACTGCAACGCCGCGACAGTGAAGCGTATAAAAGAGCCAACCAATGGAGAACAACCAGCCAGCATTTCATCCACCGCCTGCGTGCCATGATGTCAAACGAAATAGATATGACCAGCCCATTCTCATCGCCGGCCAGCGCCGCAATACAATCCGGGCCATTGCAAAAATCCGCCACGAGTAAATCCACTCGACACAAGCGCACTCAAAAAAAATCTCGCGAAGCCCATATAGCAGTTCCAAAGGAGCTCAGCTGGCTGGCATTCAATGAGCGGGTGCTGCAGGAGGCCGCCGACCCCACGGTACCCCCTATTGCACGCGTACATTATCTCGGTATTTTTTCCAACAATATGGATGAGTTTTTCCGCATCCGGGTCGCCGAAGTACGTCGCCTGGCCACCTTCGCCAAACTTCCTGAACAGGAGCATTACAAACAATTGCTGGAGCAAATTCAGCATCGCGTTATCAAGCAGCAGCGCCGCTTTGCCGAAATTTACTTCGATGTTTTGAAGGAGCTGCGCAAGCACAAGATATATTTGATCGACGAACATCAACTCGATGAAGACCAGGCCGCCTATGTACGTCACTATTTCGAGCGGACCATCGAGCCCGAGCTGGAGCCTATATTGCTGGATGATACGCATCCGCTGCCGGAATTGGCCGATGCATCGATTCATTTCGCAATCAAACTGCACTGCGAGCAGCACGTCCGCTATTCACTGCTGGAAATTCCCACCGACAAGCTATCGCGCTTCGTCAGGATTCCTCCGCGACGAGGCCAGCGCGGCATCGTATTTATTGTGCTGGAAAACATTATTCGCTTCTGTCTACCGCAGGTGTTTCGATCGGTATTTCCTATTCAACATGCCGAGGCTTACATCATAAAGCTGACGCGCGATGCGGAGCTCGAGCTCGATGAGGGAGTTACGCAAAGCCTGATGGATCGCATATCGAGCAGTATTAAGCGCCGTCGCAAAGCCGATCCGGTACGCTTTGTCTACGACAATCAGATACCGGAGGATCTACTCGGATATCTGACGCGCCGCCTGAACCTCGGCCGCTACGACAGCCTGATTCCGGGTGGTCGTTATCACAACTCCAAGGACTTTATAGATTTTCCGAAAGTTGGCCCCGCCGCTCTCTATTTTCGTCCGCTGCCGGAAGTTCTCCTGCCCGAGTTGGAGGTCGACCAGAATATTTTTGCCAGCATCCAAAAGCAGGACATCCTGCTTTACTACCCTTACCATCCCTTCAAGTACGTGATCGAATTTTTGAAAACTGCCGCCATTGACCCGGCCGTAAAATCGATCAACATTTCGCTTTACCGCATAGCACGGCAGTCGCATATCGTCGACGCGCTGATCACCGCCGTACGCAATCACAAAAAAGTTACTGCTGTCATCGAGCTGCAGGCGCGCTTCGACGAAGAGGCCAATATCCGCTGCGCCAAGCGGATGACCGAGGCCGGCGTCAATGTCATATTCAGCATTCCCGGATTAAAAGTGCATTGCAAGCTGATTTCCGTGGCGCGCCACGAGGGCAATCGGTTGCGCTACTATTCGCACATAGGCACCGGTAATTTCAACGAAAAAACTGCCGGTATATATACCGACTTCAGTCTGCTGACGCATAACCAGGAGATCGGAGCCGACGTCGCCAACGTATTCGAGTTCATTGAGTTTACCTACCGCCGGCCACGCTACCGGCATCTATTCGTATCGCCGAACTCGAATCGCAGCAACCTCACGGCGCTGATCAATAATGAGATCGCCGCCGCCAGCGCCGGCGCTCAGTCCGGCATAACGATCAAGTGCAACAATCTGGTCGACGAGCGCATCATCGATAAACTCTACGAGGCCAGCCAGGCGGGCGTTAAGATTCGCCTGATCGTGCGCGGCATGTGCGCACTGCTGGCGGGCAAGAAAGGCCTGAGCGAAAACATCGAAGCGATCAGCATCGTCGATCGCTTCCTCGAGCACCCACGGATATTCGTGTTCTGCAATCGGGGTGCGCCGCTGTACTTTATCTCCTCCGCAGATCTGATGGAGCGCAATCTCGATGTTCGCGTCGAGGTGACCTGTCCGGTTTACGCACCGCAGCTTCAAAAGCAAATCCAGGCCATTCTGGATCTGCAGTGGGCCGACAATGTGAAAGCTCGAACTCTGGGCTACGGCCAGATCAACAAGATGCGCGCAGCAAAAGGTATTCGTCTGCGCAGCCAGGAGGCAATTCATCGCTACCTGGCGACCGGGAAGTTGCCGGCCCCCTTGAAGCGCTGAGGTTAATCGCGCGGCCGGCAGCGCGGCAGAGACCGATAAGAAAGGCCGATAAGACCCTTGCATAACTCAGCGGAGTTGCCGAGCGGGTATCAACCATGACACACATGACAGTTCGCGTGCTTGCACTGTTCTGTACACTATATTTTCTGCCCCTGACGTCGTATCGCGCAGATGCCGTTGAGAGCGACGCGGGCAATAGTGGCGCGGTTACGGCTGGCGTCGACGTCCATGCCGAGAGCAATGAAAGCGCCGCTCCCGCCGAAGTGCGATTTATGAATCGTCACATCGTCACCTTTCACGCGACCATCTCCGGCGTGTCGCCGGCAGCACGCGCACAGCGCGCTACGGAACAACTGGAGCATCTGAACCGCCGCGAATTAATGTTACCGCTCGACACCTTGAACCTCTCCATCGACAACGAGCCGATGCAAGGTATCAGGCTTGGCGGCCATCTGCTGTTTGTGCTGGCACAGGCCGATGTCGGGCCGGGCGATCCGCATGGTTTCGAGGCACTGGTCGGCGATGTCCAGCGGCAGCTTAGCGCGGCGCTGCATGCGCGCACCGAGCTTGGTCGCTGGCCCAATCTGCTGCGCGGACTCGGTTTCAGCGTGGTGGCTACAGCGCTGCTAGGCGGGCTTATCAAACTACTGATCGTCGCGCGCCAGTGGCTGCAGGCCCGTCTGCAACAGGTAGTGACGAGACACATTAGCGAAGCTGGTCGGAGCCGTTTCAACTGGGCAACCTCCGTGCTGCAATTGGTAACGCTAATTCTGCGCTTACTACTGGGTGGTATGGTGTTGGTGCTGATGTACGGATGGCTGACGTTCGTACTCAAGCAGTTCCTCTTGACCGAGCCGCTGGGCGATCGATTAAGCGGCTTTTTCGTCGACCTGCTGCTAAAGATCGCACAGGGTATGCTTAATGCACTCCCCGGCCTCATCACCATGTTCGTGATCTTTTCCCTGGCCAAGGCCTTTCGCGATCTGCTCGGCAATTTTTTCGATAACGTAGCCAGGGGCGGACTGAATTTTCCCGGCATGCATCCGGACACTATCGGTGCAACCCGCCGCATCGCATCCGGCGTGATCTGGGTGCTCGGATTGACGTTTGCCTATCCGTATATTCCCGGCTCACAAACCGAAGTATTCAAGGGGCTTTCCGTGCTGGTGGGCCTGATCCTTACGCTCGGATCATCGAGCCTGGTCAATCAGCTGATGAGCGGCATGACGCTCATCTATTCGCGCTCCATGCGCAAAGGCGATCTGGTGCGGATCGGCGATGTCACGGGCCTGGTCGAAGAAGTGAACGCGCTGTCGGTGAAATTATTGCGCATCAACGAAGAGATTACCGTGCCGAACGCGGTGGTGGTCAGCAACACCGTTCTTAATTATTCAAGAATGGTCCGAGGCCCGGCCGCCGTTCTCAGCGCAACGGTAACCATTGGCTATGACACCCCGTGGCGCCAGGTGCACGCGCTGCTCGGCGCTGCGGCAACCACTACCAGCGGTGTCGCACAAAACCCTGCGCCACTCGTGCTGCAGCGAGCGCTATCCGATTTCTTCGTCGAATACGAACTGCAGGTGACCATAGCCGATGCGTCCCTCTACGTAGAGGTTATGTCGCGGCTGCACGCGAATATTCAAGATCATTTCAACGAGCACGGCATACAGATCATGTCGCCGCACTTTGTCATTCAGCCTACGGAGCCGCTTGTGGTTCCCCGGGAAAACTGGTTCGAGAAGCCCGGCGGCAAAACCAGTTGAATGTATGGCGTGCAATGATTGAACGCTGTTTCTATTCTGAGCTCATTTTGCAGGTGCCGATCCCGGCGGAAACTGCTCGAAACTATTTTGTAAGCAAGCGGTGAGTCGCGCATGATTTTCGGTGCTGTCGTTAGTGAGTTCGCCCACGCAGTAAGCGCGCCACACGAGATTTTTTTCCCTGGTATCGATAAGATCGATAATCAGCGTGCCTTCTCTATAATTGCGCGTCCAAAACTGATCATAACCCCCTCCCCACCAACCGGCACCGCGATAGCCACCATAGGGACCAACCGGCGCGCTCTCGATATCGGTTTTGTTTTGAGCACCCACCAGGAAGGTAACGATTAAATCGGGATTGGTTTTATCGATGGAAAGGCCTTTATTGATCAATTGCGTCGTCACTCCTTCGTTGATGCGATTGCTGAGCAGTGTATTGTTGACGTCCATAACACCCATGCTGCTGACAATACGCCCCGGCACCGTCGTAAATGTGCGGTACCGGGAAAAGTCCGCGCTTCTATCGAAATCGGTTTTTACTTTCGGTGTATAGGCGCAACCGGCCAATAGACTAGAGGCCAATATCCAATACAGAATTTTCTTCATTACTTGCTGCTCCTATAACTCGATTGAAAAACAAGATAAAGAGCTCGGCCATGTCACACAATGTACTAAAGGGCATGCATTCTGCCCCTTAGTACACTGCGCCACCGTATCACGAGCAATCACTTAATCTAATTGGTTATTATCGAAT
>DATIED010000063.1:0-7472 GCA_035455965.1 Spongiibacteraceae bacterium | reverse complement strand
TTAGCAAATCGTCGCTGCGGCTGAAGCCCGCGAGATGAATTTCCTGCACTGCCGCCGCATCGATGCGCAGCAAATATTCCTGTGGATCGAACTGCAGATTAGTGGCACTGACGTATACATTGTTTATGTCGAGCAAAATGCCGCACTGAGTTCTCTGTACCAGCGCATTGATAAACTCCCACTCGGAAATCGTCGAGTGTGCAAACGTCATATAACACGAGGGATTTTCGATCGAGATAGCGCGCCCCAGAAAATCCTGCGTCGCGGCGATATTATCGGCGACTATCGATAGCGCCTCCTCGGTGTACGGCAACGGCAATAAATCGTTTACGTAGATATTATCGATACCAACCCACGCCAAATGGTCGGAGACCCAACGGGGCGCAAAGCAATCCACCAATAACTTTAATTGCTTGAGGTGGTTTTGCCGCAGCGGTTCCGCCGAGCCCAACGATAAACCGACGCCATGCAGGCTCAACGCATAGTCGGCGCATATACGCTCTAAAATGCGCCGCGGCTGGCCGCCGATTCCGCCCTCGGTGCTGCCGAAAAAATTTTCGCTGTGCACCTCGACAAAATCCAGGCGCGGCAGCTGTTGAAAAAAACTTCGGTAATGCGGCGTGCGCAGACCGATGCCGCTATCCGTCGATGCGGGCAGCTCAGCTTTGGAACCGGACTGCGCTTTGGAAGCGGACTGCACGACTGCGCCTCGCAACTGGCGCTTTATTTCTTCGCTATCACCGTACCACCGACAATTTTTTCGCAGGTGCCCTTCGGCACATATATCCAGGCGTCTTTTTGCCCATCGACCTTAACGGTTCCGGCGCAGGAGTTACCCGCCGTCGCGCAATCGTTCTTGCCCGCCTTCACCACTCCCGCACATTTTTCGTTGTCGGCAGCGAAGGCCGGACCTGCAATGGCGCAGCCCAACACTACAGCGCCGGTCAGCGCCGATACCACTTTGCGATTCGTATTTTTCATCAGAGACTCCTCAATCCAACGGTTGATTACGACCGAAGCGCGGCTCGCGCGCCGGTGGATAATTTATCGCAGATAGAGCTCACATGACACTCGCGCATTCTTCACATATTTATCACGAAGGGCACGTATTTATCACAGCGAGCGTTTAATTAGGGCAAGCCACGGAAATGGGCTCGATAGAAATATTAAGGGCTCCCGAAGGAGCCCTCATTTACTGCGGCTGCAACCAATTTACTGTATCGCACAACATCAGGCCGAGCGAATATTACGCCGCCGTGCCATACCGGCGAGACCAACCAGACCGGAGCCCATCAGCCACGCGGCTGCCGGTACCGGAACTGCCGGCGGCGCCGGCTGCGCGGCAACACCCAAGCTGCTCACGCGGAACGCGGTGCCGCCGCCTTTCGCAGTCAACGTAAAGGAAGTGACGTAGATGGGGTTGCTAAACGTAAAGTTCGGCCCCGAGTTCGGCAGGCGAGTGGTGACGCCGTTATAGGTCAGATCCGCCTGATCGAGCGAGCTGCCATTCTGCCAGGCAGTCACGCTCATGTTGGTCAACTTGATCGCATGATCGAAGGTGAAAAGCAGTATGTCCTTTCCCTCATTGATCAAATCGCTGTTCATCGAAGTATCTTCGATACCGCTGCGACGCACACCTAAACCGCTGCCCGCTGTGTTGAACACCGTTCCAGTCGGTGTTGTCACGGTCAGCTTGATGCCATCGACAGTGAATACCGTACCGTTATTGCTGAAGTTATAAGTGGTCGCTGAAGCTGCGCCGGCCATGCCGGAAATTAATGCAGCCGCCAGTAATGCCTTTGGAAATTTCATAATACTTCTCCATTATAATTTTTAGAAAATTTTGCGGGCAACCCAAACGCTCTTTAAACCCGATAATGGGACTCCTCCCCCATTACGACACATAGTATTTTTATTGTAACGGCGCCGACAAGGAACTTCGAGTTATAACGAATAAGAACAATTGCACAAAGCTGTAAGAACTATAGAAATTAACGAGACTTTCGCGAAATTAAGCAGGAAACGGCCGTTTCCTAATCAAATAGAATCGCTTTTCGATCGTCGAAAAGCGAAAAATATTTGTGGGCCTGTAGCCAATTTTTTGTCGTGGCAGCCGGGCCATAAATCGTCAAAAACTCCACGCATGACCATTAACAATTAAATAACAATGACTTAAATAAGATCGTGGCTGACTGCACAACCGCTCGCATCTTTAGCATCTAAGAAGGTACCTAGATTGCCGCTTCCGTTTTAGTGGTATTGCGCCCCAGTTCCTTGGCCAGATATAGCGCCCGGTCGGCGCGCTCGAACAGCGCTTCCACCGAGTCGCCGCCGCGAAAACAGGCAACGCCGAACGAAGCGGTCAAGCGCTCCAGCACTGTGTCGGAATTGCGGATTTTAATCCGCATTTGGCCAATCTCACTGCGCAGACGCTCCGCGAACAAGGCGCCGCCATCCAGATCGGTGTCGGGCAGAATCAACGCGAACTCTTCGCCACCGTAGCGCGCGGCGAGCGTGCCGGCACGGCACTGCTCCAGTAGCAATGCCCCGATGCGCTGCAATACGCGGTCGCCCATTAGATGACCGAAGCGGTCATTGATCAGTTTGAAGTGATCCAGATCGCAAAGCACCACGCAGAGTTTCGCTGCCGCCCCGCCATTATCGATCCTGCGTTTCAGCTCGCGGTAAAACATCGCGCGGTTATAGAGCCGGGTCAAATCGTCGATATTCGCGCTTTGCTGCGCTCGCGCCAGCTCGATACGCAGCCGGTCGATTTCTTCATCGGCCTCCTGCATTGCGCTGCGGCATTCGCGATTGGTTGCGTTGCAGGCGTCGAGCAGCGCGATCACATTGTCGACCGTGGCTGCAATGTCGTCGCACTCGGCGGCCTCCTGCAGCGACTGGCGAGAATTCGTGATGCTTCTATCGAGGCGCGTGCTGCTATCGATGCTCTGGCGCAAATGCTCGTGCAATAGGGTCGCCAGCAAATGAAACTTTTCCGCCGCCTGACCGACAAGATTGCGATCCTTAAGGCAAATGTGATTTTCCAAAAGTGCCTGCGCAATTCCGCCATCGTAGGATTCCTGACCCGTCGCAACTTTGTCGAGAACTCTACTCAGCTCCGGCAGCCGACCGCTCAAATGCACGTACCACAATCCGTAATTAACCGGATTCGGCGCCAGCCCGAGCTTGCTGAGCTCCGGTATGATTTTCTTCAGGTAGGCGACCGACTGCTGCACGCCCTCTGGAAACTCAAGCATTAATTATTTCCTGTAAATTGCTGAAATCGATCGACTCCCCCGTCGATGGCGGCGGTGCGGCGGTTATTCACGTACGCTACCGACAGTAAACCTAACGTAAGAATGGCTACGCTGAGCCAAGAAGACTTTGAGTACATAAAAGGGGAATGCCTGGAGGATGTTTTTTGAGGCGCCGAGCCTAACCGGCTGGCGCCAGGCTGGAAATGGTTTTATAGTCCAATCGGATTGTGAAATATGTCCATTCCGCCGGGTGAACTTTTGATCGACTTTTCCGCTCTGTCCGCAGCGTTAGATGCCTTAGTGACCGCACATGGCCTGCGCTTGCCCGCTATCTTGCGCGAACCGGCCAGTCGCGACCGTTATCTGTCGGCCTGTCTGCAAGTGCGGCCGCGACGCGACGCCGGCCCGGCGCCCTCGGAAACGTACCGCATGATGGGCAGCTATGTGGCGGGCGCCACGACTATCGCCGAAGTGGTTACGCGACTGCATCAGTTTGGCGAGCTCCTGGGAAATACCGACGCCGTGGTGTTGGATGCGACAAATGCCAGCGTCGCACTCGATGCCATACCTTTTGTCGACAAAGTGGACTCCGCCTATCGGACGCTATTGCCGACGCTCTATGTCGTTCAGCTGTACCATTTCCTCGGCTGGCTGGCGAATCACTCGCTACGCATCCGGCGGCTGGAACTGCAAACCGAAGCGCCGCGCGATACTGCCATTTACCGACAGCTATTTGCCGCGGAAATTCTGTTTGCACGGCCGCGCAATGTTTTTCATTTTTGCGAAGGCGAACTTGAGCGACCGCAGGTGCGCGATCACAGCCAGGTGACGCAGCTCTTTAATAGGTGGCATGGCATGATCTGGATGGTGCCGTTGCACGAGCAACGGCTTGCGGAGCGTGTGCTACGACTGCTGATGGCCGGTTTCAACGCCAACTCCGCCAATCTCTCCGCCGTTGCACTGGCCTTGCAACTCGCGCCGACCACCCTGCGCAATCGCCTGCGCAAGGAGGGTACGAGCTTTCAGAAACTGAAAGACGAATGTCGAATGAAGCTGGCCAAAGACTATCTTGTGAATAGCGAGTTGCCGATCGAAGAAATTTCGGCGCTATTAGGCTATTCGGAGGTGAGCAATTTTTATCAAGCGTTTAAACGTAACCTCGACAGGACACCAGCCAGCTTTAGACAAAAATAAAAATAATCGATAGCGAACCAGCGCTGCGCTATCGAGATCGAGCTTATTGGAAATTGTTGCCGGCGGCGGCAGACAACTGCCACCGTATAGCTATACATTACGACCAGTCGCAAATTCCCGGGGGAATAATCCAATGACTATCCCGTCGCCGCTGTTGCCGAATATCGATTTTGCCCACGATGAAGTACCCAATCTGCACGAGTTGCTGGACTCGTTGCGCGCGCACGGCTCCGTGGTGCCGGTGCGTTATCACGGCCAGCCGACCTGGCTGATCAATGGCTTCGAAGAATTGTCGCAGGCGTTTGCCGACGAGGTTCATTTCCAGAGCGCCGCCACTTATATGATTCATGGCGAACCATCGATGGGACGCACGCTGCAGACCATGGCGGGCGAGGAGCATCGCATTAACCGCGGCCTGGTGTCGCGCGCATTCTTTCCCGCGGAGGTGCGCAGCCAGATTGAAAGCCTTATCGAGCCGGTGGCCAATGAATTGCTCGATGCGATAGAAGGCCGCGATGAGCTGGATATCATTCCGGCATTCAGCCGCCCGTTTCCGTTTCGCGTTATCACGCGTTTATTCGGCATTCCAGTCAAGGATGAACCGAAGCTATTAGAGTGGGCTCTGAAATTAATCGATTATCCGTGGGACCCGGTCGGCGCGGTAAAGGCGCGGCACGATTTCGCCGACTATCTCAAACCCTTTCTCGACGAACGTCGCACGACACCGGGCGACGATTTGTTATCGATGCTGGCAACGGCTGAATTCGAAGGCCAGCAACTCAGCGATGAAGAAATTTACTCCTTCGCGCGGATGATTTATCCGGCCGGCTCCGATACCGCCTATAAAAATGGCGGCAGCTTGCTGTATGCGATCCTCAGCGACCCCAAAGTTCGAGCGCTGGTGCAGGCCGGCGATAAGGAGCGCGAAGCGGTTGTACAAGAGGGATTGCGCTGGGAATCGCCGGTCGCATTGTTGCCGCGTATGTGTAGCAAATCAGTGACGCTGGGCGGTGTCGATATTCAGCAGGGCGAGTGGACATTGTTCGGCATAACCGCCGCCAATAGCGACCCCAAGGTATTTGCCGATCCGCGTCGCTTCGATCCTATGCGCAATCATAAAACGCTGGTCTTTGGCAGCGGTGCGCACTTTTGTCTGGGCTCCCACCTGGCGCGTCGGGAGCTGGAGACTGCGATGAAATTACTGTTCGAGCGTTTTCCCAATATAGCCCTGGCAGCCGACAAGCCGGTTGAAATTATTGGCGGCGTGCTGCGCGGGCCGCGCGAACTTTGGGTGCGCCCGCGCGGTTGATGTCGCTCAAAATCAGATGCAACTCACATCACACTGCGAATTGAAAATCGGAAAATTGTTTTAGCTTTTCATCGATGCTTTTTTTGTATTTTGCCGGCTTCCCGCTGCCCACCCAACTCCATTGCTGTACCAGTAGCTCGCGCCGCTCGCGATCCGCCTTGAGATCGATGACCGCGACGATCTCGCCATCCACCAATACCGGCAGCCCGAGGTAACCGTACACGCGCTTCTCCTTCGGCACGTACGCTTCGAACAAATGCTCGTAATCGAAAAACAGTTTGAGTCGTTTACGTTGAATAATCAGCGGATCGAACGGCGACAGAATATGCACGCCCAGCGCGGCACAAGGAATCTCCGCCAATGTTTCCGGTGCAGCCCAATGTTCTTGTTTACCGGCATTATCGATGGCCACCGGCACCAATTTTCCACGCCGCACTCTGCTTTCGATCGCGAGCCCCACGACAGGCTTATGTTTGGCGCTGAGATGGCAGATCGAATCGAGACTTACGACGCCTTGAGATAACAGTGCCCGATCGAGCAGATAATCGATAATTTGTTTTTCAGTCGCTTTTTTCGGTGGACTTTCCCATTGAAAATGCCGATCCATCAACTCATAAGTTTTCAGCATGCCGGAGCGTTCGCTGATCGTCAGCCTGCCGCTATGAAAAGCCAGTTGCAGCGCGCGCTTCGATGGCTTGCGGCTTCCCCAGGCGTGATCTTTTTCGACCAGCACATCGTCGGTAATATCGCGAATCGATAATGCACCGTCGGCGCGAATACGCGCGATGACTTTGCGCAACTCGCTGTCGGTCACGGCGCTGAACCAACTATTGGGCGAGGTCCGATTGCGCTGCATGTCGGCGCGGAAAAATTTCAGATCGCGCGTCGGCACATACGACAAGGCATGCGTCCAATATTCGAAGACGGTTTTGTCGAGCGTCTGCAATTGTCGCAAATGCTCGCGTCGATACTGCGGAATTCGTGTCCACAGAATGTGATGATGACAACGCTCGATCACATTGATGGTATCGATTTGCACGTAGCCGAGATGCTCGATCGCCGCAAGCGTGGCCTGCGCACCCTCGCCAAACGGCGCGACGCTATCGAGCTTTTGCGCGCGCAGCCAGATATTTCGGGCTTGCGATTGAGTCAATGAAACGGGAGTTACAGCGAGTGGTGGCATATTGAATCTTCAAGAAGCTCTATAACTATCTAAAAATTTCTGTGTGAGCTGTGTCAAATGATACTGCGTTGAAAACAACCCCGAAAGGCCAAAGCACGATGTAGCCTCCTGCGTAGCTCTAAAATTCCTGCGCCAGGCGCCACCTGCCCATCCATTTTCAAGCGCCCTCGTGCCCGAAGCTCCGCTGTGCGCCGACAAGGGCGCACAGCTTCTCGCTGATGTTCCGGCAGTACATTTAAACCGCGGCACCGGTCGGGCCTTGAAAATGGATGGGCAGGTGACGCTTTATGTTCCTCTGCCAACTTCACTCTATTTCTTTCTTTGTTTTTATTTTTGTCTTTAACAATGCGATGTATCACTGCGGGATTGCGACGACCGGGCCTGGGCTTTTCAGCGACTGGGACGGGGGCGACCCTGCTTACCTTTGGAGGAACCTCAGCGAGAATCCGCGCGACCTTGTCGTCGCGCGGAGGAGCTTCAGCCCTGCCAGGCGCTGAAAAGCCCAGGCTCGGTCGGCGCGGACGAC